>JBEPYC010000100.1:0-11206 GCA_041641555.1 Chitinivibrionales bacterium
AGGAGTCGTCCACTCGTGAAATGAGCAGAAAATCATCATGTAAAACCTGCAGGCGTGGTTTGAGCAAATTCACGATGGTACTCTTACCGGCTCCGGATCTCCCAAAAAAAGACAGGGCCTGCTTATGGGCGAGACATGCCGAGGAATGAAGTGCCAAACCGCCGTGTTGGATCGTTATGAGAACAATCACCGCATTCAAAGCGATTTCCAATAGCGGCCTGAGTTCCAGAATGCCGGGGAAAAGGCGCAAAGAAAAGTGGTTCGCCCCATCCAACTGCAAAGTATAATGACGAGTACGAAACCGAAGGGCCGACATCTTTTCATCGGCTGAAATCGGTTGCATTCCTTCGACGTGATCGATTTCGGGATCCCGATTCTGAGGTATTGCTACCTCGACCGAAAACGTTGAAGCCGGAGAAAGACCGGTTCTGGTGGAAGAGCCCAAAGCATACATCCAAGTGTTGCTTATCTGAAGCAGAATGGAGGTAACCGATTGAGGGGCTTCAATATCGAGGCTGAAATAGAAAACGCCGATTTTCATATCCCCAAAATACGAAAACCACGCCGTCTATGTTTTGCGGAAAGATTGATCGAAGGTTAACCAAGGAGTTGAAGAACGCCCTGGGGAACCATGTTGGCCTGGGAAAGCATCGCGGTTGCGGATTGGGTAAGAATCTGGTTACGGGTGAAATGCGCTGTTTCAGAGGCAAAATCGGTGTCCCGGATGAGGGATTCCGCGTACTGCTGGTTGGTAATGCCGACCATCGCGTTGTTCATGGAATGTTCGAGCCGCTTGGTTACGGCTCCGATCTGGGCTCGCATTTTGCTGATTCGATCCAGCCCGGTAGCACCCTCTCGTCCCCAGAATAAGTTATTTATGGTGTCATCATGAACATCCTCAACATCACCATCGATCATGCTGAGCAGGAAAGAAAGCTTCCCCTGTAATCCCATGTCGGCAACGCCACCGGTACCATCATAGTTATCCAATCCGGTATCTTCGTGATCGTAGGTCGCATCGTTATAAAGAATGCTGGGGTTTCCGTTCCAGGCAAAAGAGTCCCACATCGCTCTCGCATCTCCAAAATTAGCGGATTTTCCGGATCCAGCGACATTGTTGTTCGTATAGCCAGAGGGGTAAGGTGTCAAGAGGGAGTTTGAATCCATCTGCCCGAACTGGATTGTCATCATGTTCGATGCATCGCGGTCGGCGTACGACTGATACGTTCCCTCATAGGCAGTGGCATCCTTGTCGGTGTAGTTCGCCCCTAACATCATATTGAAATGGTGGGCGCTGGATCTGTCGTTCTCGCCGAAAAGGGAATTATCCGGGTCAGTCCAGATTCGGGTACCACGATCTGTTGCATGGCTGGTCTCGTAGTCTCCGGTATTGAAACCGGCAGGGTAGTTAGCCGCATAGATTCGAGGTGCACCACTGGAATCCAGCCCCGCCGCCTCAGGGGTGGCAAAGAGCTGCAAGCCGTTGAAATTCGTCGCCTGGGCGATTCTATCGAGTTCATCCATTAAATGGGAGAATTCTTCGTACATGTACCCGCGTTCGAGGTCGGTATAGGTATCGTTCTTCGCTTGTATGACCAGCTCTCGCATGCGTTGGAGGATATTGGCCTGTTCCTGCAACGCTCCATCGGCCACATTCAACATCGAGATGGCATCCTGGGTGTTTTTGAGGGCTTGTTTGAGGCCCCGAACCTGCGTCCTGAGGTTTTCGGAGACCCCCAGGCCGGCGGCATCATCGGCGGCTGTATTGATACGAAGGCCGGTAGAGAGCTTTTGTATGGATTTGTCCATCGCGCGGTTCACCTGATACAGGCGCCCCTGAGCGACCATCGAGGATATATTATGATTAATCCGCATAAACCAACGTCCCTGTTGGAAATGTATTGCGGTGTCGGGCAGCCTCCGCATCCATGGGCCGGCCGAAAAACCGTCTGTTGTGGTCTTTTTCTATCATATCGGCTGGAGAAGAGAGCACTTTAAGAAATTCAGGAAATTGGAATGAAGAAGATGGAAGCGGTCCTGTCCAAGATAGATGCCGGAAACCAAAAAACTGCTCATTGAGCTATTTGTGCAAAGAATCTTTGAGGTTTGAATTTTCAGGTTTCTGTTTTGCTCAACGCCCCGCTTCGGCAGGCTCAGCGCGCCGCCTAAATCCCCCGAAAAGGGACTTAGTATGAATTCTCTCTCCATATACGCCTCCCTACGCGAGGTTTATGTTGGGCTGCTACTTCGTTGCTGCTTCGCACCGACTTCGTGGTGGAGGGCGACTATAAACAAGAAAAGTTCAAGAAAACTCCGGTTTTGGACAAGACCGAGCTGTATATAGTAATAGAAATTGACTCGGGCTATCTTTTTGTTTGCATGAGGGTATCAGGAGAGTTTTCTGAAACGGTGCATCACAAAAGCACCCGAAAAAAACAGAAAAAATTCATCCCACAGCCCCTGCTGCAACCTCCTGATTTGTGGAGGGTTATCCTGCCCGGATGTGCTCTGAACGGCCAAAAAAGAGCTGTTTCATTACCTCGATTTCCAAAAAAACCTTGACGTATTTGCTTTTCCGGGTATAATTAGAACTGTTCTGATGAAACCGTGTATCGTTTTGAAATTGAGCGCCCAATTTATTCCCCTATTTCGCGAGAAGGAGAACGCAGAACGTTATGTCAATCAACCACAAATCTCATAACTTCAATAACAGGGAGGTTACCATGAAGAAACTGAGAACCACTGCACTCGTCGCATCTGTTTGTCTATTCGCGGGAGGCACTTTGCACGCCGCGGAGCTTTCCGTCGGTGGTCAGGTACCGCTTATTGCCGAAGTTATGGGAATGGGTTTTACCTCGCTTGACCTTTCCGTCGCCGCCACGGATGCAGTCGTTGCCCAAGTAATCGTCAGTTGTAATGCACCGACCTTCGATGTCGTTTTTACGGCAGAGAATGGAACCGACGCTGGAACGGCTCCGGTATTCAATCAAATGGGTTCGGGTACGGGAACGCTCGATATTACCGCAATGGATGGAGCCGCCGAAGGTTCGGGTACATTGGGCACGGGCGGAGTAGCACCAGCGGTGGATCTTGCCGATGCCGCCGGAACACTCAGTACCGATACATGGAGTGTCACGCAAACAACTGCGACTTCCGATTACGTTATCGATATGACCGCCACATGGGCTGAAGACGAGACTCTTCTGGCTGGTTTCTACAAGGAAACAATTACTGTTACGATTTCTCCGGAACTGTAAACAGAATAACCGAACCGTTACAACCGTAACAAGACGGAGAGGAGGGGAAACCCTCTCCTCTCTCGTCGTTTTTTTGTTATGAATAGAAATTTTCCCATTGTCGTTCTGGTGATAATTCTTGCCCGCTTCGTGGATACTGCGGGGCAGACAAATACGACGAATGCCATCAGCGGATCGGCGATATTCTCTCCCTCGTTTCTTACCGCCGGTTCCCGGCAGACTATCGTCTATTTCGTGATCGATAATAACTACGAAGACGCGTTTGATGTCACTTTCACGTTTGGGAATTCCGGTACAGTGACGCGAGCGGGTGGCACGCAAACCATTCCTTTCACCGAGATAATTCTTCAGGGCGGTGGGGGGACTCTGGGAGAAGGCTTGACCCCACCCGACAATATTGATATCCTTTCAAATATGACGGCGGGAAGCTATACCTGGGATCCGGGGCTTTCGCAGACCACCGCCACCGAAGGATATGTTCTCAAAATCCTGGTGAGTTGGGATGCAAACCCCGAAAGTCTTGCCGGAGTATACACTGAACAGATCAGCGCCGTGATAACTCCGCGGCTATAGCACGAGGTGATACATGAAACAGAGTGTATTGACTGCCTTCCTTGGTATGCTTATTCCCGCCACGCTCATGGCAGGGTTTTCCGTTACGCCGTTTATTCTGGAGTTCGTTCCATCGGCAAACAGAACCACAAAGTTTATTGAAGCCTACCATCTCAATGATAATGACAGTCCCGTTCCCATCGAACTATCGGTGCAGGTGCGCGATGTAAGCATCGACGGAGAAATAGTGTATCATACGGATGAAAAGGCGGCCGGCGATTTCATCATCTATCCTGAACGCGCCATCCTCTATCCCGATGAACGGCAGAAGATACAGATCAAATGGGCGGGTAACCCCGATTCCCTTGATGTCGAAAAAGTGTATGCAATCATGGTCAATGAAGTAAAGATCGAGGAAGAAAACGACGTAACACCGCAATCGGCATCGGGGCAATTGCAGCTGAAAACGCGGTATGCGGTCCTGGCCGTCATGAAACCCGAAAAACCTCGTCCAGAAATTCAAGTTGATTCGATCTACCAACGATCCAGCCAGGAATCCGTGAAGGAAATGGTTCTTGTTTTACGCAATACGGGCTCTGGTATGCAGAAGTTGAGCGATATGGAAATGACCGTTTTACAGAGCGGTGAGAAGAAGAATAAACACACCTTCCGTCCGAAATTGACGAAAGAACAAACCAAAAACAGCCTGTTCCCCGGGCAATCGCGGAGATTCGTTATTCCGTGGCCAAACCAGGTCTCTCCAGGAGACATACGGGCGGTCGTCAGCTTTCAGTAACTGAACATAAGGTTGACGCTCATGCGCACCCTCGAGCCATGCTGGTTACAGCGGACTCATACTGTTTTCAAAGTGCTTATTGCCACTATGGTGTGCGCCCATGGGACACTACGTGCTCAGGATTCAACAACTCTCTCTCGCGATGATTTATTCGAAAAGGCATTCGGTGCTCCTGCGCCGGAACTGCCAAAACGATTGCATGCTCTTCTCATTATCGATGGCGATACGCAGCCCGGTGAAATCGCTTTGCAATTCTCCGATGGCCGGGAACATTTCTCGGTTCCTCTCCAGGCGATCGAGTCCGTGCTGCAATCGCGAATCGATACAGCCGCGCTCGCCAGCATTCAGAAGGCAGCAACCAATGGGTATGTGTCTGATTCGACACTGACCAGCGCAGGGGTGAACGCGGAGTTCAATTCGGGGACATTTTCGGTCATCCTGCGGACTAACCCACGCATTCGTCGAAAACAGGACGTGTTTATTGCGAAGCGGAAAATGAAAACAACGTCCGACGTTTCCCCGGCACGGTTCTCCGGGTATCTCAACCTTTATCTTCAGCAGGCATTCAAATCGTATGCGGTAAGCGGGGGTGTCGCCGATACGGTGCTTCCCGAAAACTTCGTTGAAAGCTATCTCAGCTCTCTCAATGATCAGCGTGTCCAACCATTTACCACTTCAGCCGATTTCGCTTTGCGGGTGTTGCCGGTTGTGTTCGAAGGAAAAGTGTCACTCCATGCGCAGCGACCGAGGCCGGTTGCCCGCCAGGATTTTCGACTTGTCTACGACAGCAAAGAGCTGGCTTCCCGGTTTAGTCTTGGCGATAACACGTATCGGGTCGAAGGGTATCAGGAGTTTCTCAAGGGGGCGGGGCTTGCCGTCGATCGGCGGTTCAGTATCCGTCCGTGGGAGGTTGCCTATCCGGTTTCCGAAGAAGAACTCTATCTCGAGGATCCGGCTGAAGTGCAGGTGGTGGTAAACGGGGTGAATGTCCGTACCCTCTCATTGGATGCAGGGACGCACAACCTGAAGAATTTCGCGACCGGGTTCGGAGAAAACGAAGTCGAGCTGATCATCAAAGACTTCCATGGCCGAACCGAGACCAAGCGCTTCTCCTTCTTTCATAATATTCATCTGCTGGGAAAAGAAAAATCAGACTTTTCTTGTTTCCTCGGCGTTCCTTCGAAGAGAGTCGATTGGACCTACGAGTATGATCCGAGTCGACCGCTGGTCTCGGGTTTTGCAAAATATGGACTGGACAACAGGACAAACCTGGGTGTGAATGGTCAGTACTATAATAGCAATGCGCTGCTGGGACTCGAAGCCGTGTATGCATCGAGATTTGGTCTGTCGAGTGTCGACCTGGGGGCTTCGCTCTTTGCCCATCAGGACCCTGGAATAGCGATGAAACTCTCGCATCGGGTATATCGTAGAACGTACGACGAAACGCGCCGGGGGTTTTCGGTTCTGGGCACCATGGAACTGCGTTCTTCCCGATTCTCTTCGATAACCGATACGATAGCACGAGAAAAGACTCGATTACGCCTTGCAGGAGCGTTTGAGCAACCAATGAGTTCGTCTCTGAACGCAACTCTCGGATTTGAATACGAGAACAGAAGAACGAGCGCCTCCCTGTTTGCGGCAACCGCGGCATTATCGATTCGGCCTGCACCAGGACTCAACTGTCAGGGAAGAGTGAGATACCAGCGAGACCCTGCCGGCAACGAGTATCCATCCATATCGATCAGAGGCGTGTGGAACATGATGGCCGACAGGCACACGCTTACCGCGGGCGAGCATCTTCAGATGGATAGGAACAGCATGGCCAATGCGGTTGACCAGAAATCATGGCTGAACTACACGGATATTGTCTGGAACTACCGCTCCAGCTATGCGCTCTCGGACTATTTCTTTTCTTCGGCCGGGGTCACCTTCAATCCGTTTACCAATTCGATCAATGCTAACACTGGGTATACCAGTGGGTATGGACGTGCTCAGCTACGGTATTCCAACACCAGTCCAGCCTCGACCACCTCGATGCCGTTCAATCAGCACCAGGGCAGACTCGATGTATCTACCGCCCTGATTTTTGCCGACAACCATGTCGCCATCTCTCGGCCGGTGATGAATAGCTTTGTAATGGTCACGGGAAAAAAAGGAGACCGGATTCCGGTTAACCCGGGAATCGATGGAAACCAGGCGACAGCTCGCGGTATTTTCCCCGGTGTGGTACCGGAGATTTCGGCATACAGTCAGCGAAATTTCAGGGTTGAATCAACAAATATTTCGGCGCTCAGCGAAACGAACAAAGTCTGGTACAAGGTGTTCACCGGTTACAAAACTGGGCATGTAATCGCGTTGAAAGCCGAGCAGAACTCTCTCGTGTACGCCACGCTGCACCTTCCCGGAGGAACACCGGCCGCTCGCCGTTCCATCACTATAAAGAATGTTGCCGATACCTCCGAAACTTCCATTCCGACCTTCACTTCTTCCACCGGCAAACTGTCGTTTCCCGCTATCGCCGGGGAGACTTACCGTATAGCGCTGGGTTCGGGCAATGGACAAGGGCGTTCGGTGAAAGTAACCGTCCCGTTGAACACAGAAGAATACTGGCAGGCCGGCACTTTAGTTCTCGGAAAATAGGGTTATTAGTCCCACCACCGTTGTTTTGCCACGGAACCTTCTTCCTCACCCTTTCCCCCTTCTTCGTGGGCTTCGTGGCTGTCTCCCCGGCGCTTGATGCGTGAACTCGAAGTCGGCCCACCTTCATTTGTTTTCTATACTTTTTTCTCGAGTACGAGTACGGAAAGGTATACAGATGAACATTGTCCTTGTTGCCGGGGCAATGAGTGATAGAGTCTGGGTTACTCCATGTGCGAGTGGAAGCTGGGCACCCTCAAACGCTGCAAAATTAATACCAAATAAATGATAGTATGCATTGAAAATCGCTATTGCTGACGCTATATTGGTAGTATGAAAGCAATAGAACTGGAGTATTTGGATCAGATACGGCATTTGATGAAGCAGCGGCGGGTAGCGCTAAATCTTAGGCAAGAAGCGGCGGCTCGAAGGGCAGGAGTGAGCATAAGGACCATTCAGCATTTTGAGCAGACCGGTCAGATTGGATTACTGAAACTTTTGAAGTTGATGGTAGCCTACCGAATGGAAAGAAAGTTTCTTGCTTTTATCAATGACCGAACGGATTGGACCATTGAGGAGTTGGAACGTGCAGAGACACGAAAGCAGGTACGGTGAATAAACTGGCAGTACATCTGGATATCGAGGGAATCTCCTACAAGGTAGGGGAATTGTACCTTTCCGAGACCATGGGTCGTCACATCTTTGCCTATGACGTGTCCTTTGTGGGTTCCGGGCTGGAAATTTCGCCTCTGAGGATGCCTTTGAGTCGAGAAACGTATATAGCTGCCCCTAATGAGGCCTTGTACGGACTTCATGGGGTTTTCGCAGACAGCTTGCCGGATGTGTGGGGACGAAAAGTTCAGGATGCTGAATTTGAGAAGATCGGGCACTATGGTGTAACTGCTCTTGACCGGCTAGCGTTTGTCGGAAGCTTTGGGATTGGAGCATTGCGGTATGAGCCTTCCCAGAAATTTACGATTGGAAAAGAAGCAGTAAACCTGGCGCAACTTCGGAAGGCAACCCAGGGAATCATCCAGGGAGATATAGAAGAGGTCAGCGAAGAACTCTTCCGGGCGGGCGGCTCCGCAGGCGGTGCTCGTCCGAAGTTTCTGGTGGATTTGAACACCGAGACAATGGAGGAGATTCGGTATACTCGTAATGTCCTTGAGAATGGGTATGTGCCGGTTGTCATGAAAATGCCTACGGGCGGCGATGATCGATGGCAGCGCATTGAATATGCTTACTCGAAAATGGCGGCCGAATGTGACATAAGAATGCCGGAAACGTATCTGTTGATAGGTAAGGACGCCGAATCAGCGCATTTTGCAAGCCGGCGTTTCGATATATGCAGTAGTGGTAAGGTGCACGTCAATAGTGTAGCTGGGATCTATGGGGAAGCGATAAGTGAAGCAATGCATGATTACCGGGAGCTTCTGCGTTTGACAGAAGAGCTGACGAGGAATCATGAAGAAGTGGGGGAGATGTACCGGAGAATGGTCTTTAATATCCTTGGGCATAACAAGGACGACCATTTGAAGAACTTCTCTTTCTTGATGAATGCCCAGGGGCAATGGTCCCTTTCACCTGCTTATGATATCGGCTTTTCTTCGGGAGACATGGATATGCACGCAATGAGCGCCAATGGCAAGCGGAGAAACCTTACGAGTAGAGATTTCCGGGTGATAGCAGAGGATTTCGAAATTAAGGCCTGGAAGGATATCCTCAAGAAGACGTGTGATGTTCTGAAAAAATGGCCGGATATTGCTGAGAATAGTGGTTTGCCGAAAAGGACTATCCTGAGGGTGAAGGATAGACATGCAGAGAATATCAGGAGGGTTGAGAAGGATTTGACTCTTGGGATGGAATTGTGAATTGGTTCAGGCGTTGTGCGAAACTGCCGGTAGGAATACCCTTTGTTCCGGTAACGAAGAGGAAACCGCTCTTCTGCCTGATGACAGGCTTGACGGTCTATCGCTTCGCGAATCTCTTTCACTATGCTCTTCCCAAGCTCATTCTGGTACAAATGAACGGCTTTAATAATCCCGTTGATGTTCATCGGGCCGTCTGTTATTTTAATATCGAGTTCGAGTGTCAGCTCGAGCTTCATAGCCGCTGTTCCCCTTTCTTATTTATCGGTGAAAGGTAGAGATATGCGGCTTTTCTTATTTCAAAGGCAAGCACTTTTTAAGGATTTGCCACCAATTTCGGGACGACGTCCACTATTTATATGCTCTCGATAATCATCCCAGTTTATAACGAAGCCAATACTATTCTCCCGCTTCTCAAGCTCGTTCAGAATGAAACGCACGAGAAAGAGATCGTCATTGTCGATGACGGTTCGACCGATGGCACCCGGGAGCTTCTGGCCGGCATTCGCGATAAGAATGTCCGGGTTTTTCTTAATGACCGAAATCACGGAAAAGGCTATTGCCTTCGCAAGGGGATCGCCGCCTGCACCGGTGATATCGTGGTCATTCAGGATGCGGATCTGGAGTACTATCCCGATGAATACGGGACGCTGGTGGGGAAAATAGAGGAAGGAAAAGCCGATGTCGTGTATGGGAGCCGCTTTCTCGGGGCACACCGGGCGTTTCTGTTCTACCATTATCTGGGCAACCGGTTTCTTAATTTCCTTGCCAACATGATGCTCAACACCAACCTTACCGACCTGATGACCTGCTACAAAGCATTTCGCCGACCGGTGATACAGTCACTGAGGCTCGAGGCGGATGGATTCGGGATCGAGACCGAGATAACCGCCGAGGTTTTCCGCCGACGATACCGGGTGTATGAAGTTCCTGTTTCGTATAACGGACGATCATTCGATGAAGGCAAGAAGATACGCTCGATCGATTTTTTCCGGTGCCTTCACTGGCTTTTGCGTGCTATCATGCGGGGCGTGGATGTCGGTACCGATACGCTTTTGAAAATGCGGGTAATGAAAAATAACAATGCCTGGACCTCGCGGGTGATCGAGCCGTATCTGGGCAACGACGTGCTCGAAATCGGCTCGGGGCTGGGGACCTTTTCCAACTACCTCGTATCGCACGGCCGGGAAGTCACCCTTCTGGATCGTAATCCCGAGTATATCCGGTATCTTCATGAGCGGTTCGGGGGCAATCCGCGAGTGTCCATTGTGGAAAGCGATGCCCTGGCGGTAGACAATACGTTCAAGGACAGCCCGTTCGATACCGCCGTTGCCATAAACGTTCTGGAGCATGTATCCGATGATCGCGCATGCGTAGAGAAACTCCGGGATCTTCTTGTACCCCAAGGACGGTTGGTGCTGATCGTACCTGCGCACATGAAACTCTATTCGGATATGGACAAAGAACTGGGGCATTACCGCCGCTATGAACGGGATTCACTTGTCGCCCTGCTGACGTCGGCGGGATTCACCATAGAAAAAATCCGCTACATGAATTTCCTCTCGTCCCTTGGCTGGTATGTCACCTTCAAGATCCGCAAGGCCAAACGCATGCCGCTTTCAACCCTCCGTATCGGAGACACCCTCATCCCCGCAACTGCCTGGCTGGAACGGCGTGTCAGTATGCCTTTCGGATTGAGTCTTTTGGTGGTCGCCAGGAAGTGAGTTTGTGGGGTACGCCCCCTACCTCATCCCCCCGTGGGTGAGGCAGACGGCCAAAGGTACTTCAGGGATTTGTCATCCCGGACGGTGATCCGGGATCCAGGGAGGCGCAGATTTTACGCCCCCCGTGGGTGGGGTTGACGGGCGCATTTCCAGGTCACTGGTTGTATGTGGTAGCAAGAGTGTTCCGAGTTCGGTTTTTTTTGAATCTTGGTAACCTGGTATCGCTTCGAATTTCGGATTTCGTGCTTCGGATTTCGTGCTTCGGATTTTCACCCTCACTCCTCGCTCCTTCTCCCCTCCGGCGCTTGTCGGTCCATGTTTGCTTTTTTGAATTTCGGTAATTTGGTATTGTTTCGAATTTCGGATTTCGTG
>JBEPYC010000101.1:0-4917 GCA_041641555.1 Chitinivibrionales bacterium
GTACCCTCCAAACCAGGTAGTGGTATCCAATGAAACAAGGTCGTCATTGTAGTCTTCTACGTTGAGCGTACACACAGTGGTTTCGGGGTAAACAACGACCATGGTGTCCACCCGGGAAGAAACAGAACGAATTCGAGGAGGATCGTTCTCCAACGGCACAGATAGATCATGTCCGCAGGAACAAAGGATGCATGCCAGTACCCACAACCAGGGAGGCCTTTTTTGTACCTTGGTAACCATGGTTAGAATGTCACTGTGAGGTGAATCGCGCTTATGGCCCAGGGACTACCAGGATTCACTTCAATTGCGGCATCAACGTCCGTTTGCATCCGATGGCTCCTGATAAGGAACACTGTGGACACAACTCCCGCCATTACACCTCCGCTTCCCATTCCAAAACCCCAGGCATCCTTTCGGCGAATCCTTGTTTTGAGGTGCTCGTACTCTTCCCGGTAGCCGTTTCTGGCGGCATGAAGGAAATCCTGATACAGACCATCGGCGGCGCGATATTGAAAAACCGATCCAGAAACAAGGGCTGCGGATATAGCGTACCCAAGAATACCCACAGTACGGTTTCGTGCTTTTATCCGGTTCAAGCTGTCCACCACTGCGCGGCGCAGAAGTGCTTTCTCAACCTGGTCATCTTTTGCTTTGAGAAGAGAATCTCTTCGGGCAAGTGCATGCTGCTGACGAATAAACTCCGCTCGGGTACTTACCATAAAATCAACCATCGCCGTGGAAAGGTAATCCCTGGGCAGCGTTATTGTCGAATCGATCCGGCAAGCAGAAACAACTTGCTCTCTGGCCTTCCCCACTCTGCCATCGGAAAAGAGCGCTGCACCAAGATACAGATGCAAGCGCGCACGATCGTTTACCTCCTGTATTCCTTCCTGCTGCAGAAGTTGGCCCCCCTTGACTATAACAGAATCGTATTCACCCCATTCGAAATGGTATTCCACCTGCTCTTCCAGGTCCTCCGACCAGCAGCAGGTCCATCCTGCGATAAACAACAACCAAAAAAGACACCTCATGAACACTACCGCCGGAGAAGCCGATCAGAAATGAGAATTTACACATGGACTAAAATACACGAATGGGATAGCACGGGCAAAGGAGAAGCGCCGTTCGGCGACAGCCGAGCGCGTATCCAGAGTACCAGAAGAGGGAAGTTCCAAGGCATCTGATTCACGCAGGGTTTCAATGCATCAGGTTCAGTTGCGGGGATCATACCGGAATCCGCGGCACGGATGAACCAGATGCTACCGGGACTTCTGAAGTGCAAAAAGCAAAGAGACTGTGTCGCCGGGAGAAATGACCACCGCCGTATCGACGCGAAGATAGCGTTCTTTTACGATCCGAACTTCATGCAGCTTGCCTGCGAGTGGAATGACATTTTCCAGAGGAGTTGTACCCACGGGCATATTATTCACGTAAATATCGGCGAATGGCGGGTTGGTTTTTACGATCGCGTAGCCAGGCGAGAGGTCCTCTTGCCTTTCCGGAGGAGACTGGGGGGATTTGGCGGAAGAACGCACGGTGTGGGACGGAACCACATCTTCAGACAGCGCTCTTCGTGTGACAGGCTTCTTATCCGCCGTTTTTCCTGCCAGCCCTTGAGCCGAACTGATTCGATCAGGATCCAATGATTCCGCATGCTGTTCCTGTATCCCTGTCGTATCCCCAAGGGTTTGTAATCGGGAAGAGATGTCCCGTTTTCTTTCGGAAACCTGAGAAATACCGAAAAAACCAGCTATCGCTACGACGAGCATACTCAACACAACAGCTGCATATTTCAAAGACCTCCCGGTGCGCATTCTGACACCGGCTTTTTTCATCAAGAGCTGGTCCCGGGAGCTCAATTTGCCAAAAGGCTCGGCAAGACTCAGCATTCGCACCACTTCGACCCACCGTCGTTTCCCAGCCTCCTCCTGAGCCTTCTGAGAGAAATGGCCTTTCAGCTCCGCCTGTTCCTCACTGATATAGTTTTCAGGATCTTTCATGAAACGGGCGATTCTATCTGAGCATTCTTCACAACTATATGCTATCAACGCCGACCTGAGATCCCGGAGACACTGCGCGGCATCGGGTCGAATACCTGGATCTTTCTCCAGACATCGGAAACACAACTCTTGCAGTTCGGGTAGTGTTCCAGGTACCAGAGCGGAAGGCTCCACCGGACGGTCATGGATGATTGAATAAATGATAGAATGGGGGTTATCCCCATCATGCGGTACTTTTCCGGTCATGCAGCAGTAGAGTGCTTCACCAGCCGCAAAAACATCCGACTTCGCTGTCGCCTTTTTTCCCTGTCCCTGTTCAGGGCTAATAAAGTAAGGTGACCCGATAAATGTCCCGGTAAGAGTAAGCGCCTCGGAATTGAGCATGGAGGCAATGCCAAAATCGGCGATTCGAACGGACCCATCCGTGCCGATCAGAATATTCGAAGGCTTGATGTCACGATGGAGCACTGATCGCTGATGCGCAGCGGCCAGACCTGCAAAAACATTCACGAAGATTTTCAGTGTGATGAGGTTTGGCAATACACCGGTGCGCTCGCACAGGATCTCCAGATTTGTACCATCAACCAGCTCCATTACCAGGAAACGTGTACTGTTCTGGATTCCATAGTCAAACAGACCGATGAGATTCTCGTGAGACAGAGACGCGATTGCACGTGCTTCGTTTTCGAATCGTTTTAGAGCTTGGGGATGCTCAAGCAGATGGGGATGAATCTGTTTCACCGCGACTTTTCGCCGAAGCACCGTGTCCTCGGCTACGTAGACGGTAGCCATTCCGCCGGAACCGATTTTCTTTCCGAGGTTGTATCGCCCGATTCCTTCCATAGACCCCAAAATAGATAAAAGACATCCTTGTAAACGCCTTAATAATTGCATTACATCCTCACGAACGAGATGCAATCGCATATTTTTAGATGTTTCCCTTTCCTGGGAAAACAGCAGCAAACTATCGATACCACCTTCATTCTTCTCACCACAATCAAAGGATGTTGTACATGCCAAAAGCAATATCTGAGCTTCAGAATGCCCGGGCTGCATACAAACCCAAACTCCCCAGTGCACTCGCACAGTTCGGAAGTGCTGTTTCGGCCGCCGAAGGCGACCCGACCGAATCGGTGGCTGATCAGGATCAGATCAAAAAACTTTTTCCCAACACCTACGGTCTTCCCATCGTCACCTTCGAAAGCAAGGCAGACTCACCTTCGGCCACCCTCAAAGCCGGCGTTATTCTTTCAGGTGGGCAGGCTCCCGGTGGCCATAATGTCATTGCAGGGCTCTATGACGGCATCAAAAAACTCAATCCCGCCAACGAGCTCTACGGTTTCCTCGGCGGCCCCAGCGGACTTATTGAAAACCAGTACGTAAAATTTGACGACAGCTTTATCGATGAGTACCGCAACACCGGTGGATTTGATATCATTGGTTCGGGAAGAACCAAGCTCGAAACCGAGGAGCAGTTCGATAAGGTAATCAAAAACTGTAAAGAGCTTGGTATTACGGCACTGGTGGTTATTGGCGGCGATGATTCCAATACGAATGCCTGCGTTCTGGCTGAGTACTGCATTCAGAAAGAAAGCGGTATCAATGTCATTGGTGTGCCCAAGACAATCGATGGAGATCTGAAAAACGACAAGATCGAGGCCTCATTTGGGTTCGACACAGCAACAAAGGTTTACTCTGAGCTGATCGGGAATATTCAACGCGATGCCAACTCGGCAAAAAAGTACTGGCACTTCATCAAACTCATGGGCCGGTCTGCATCGCACATCGCTCTGGAATGCGCCTTGAAAACTCATCCCAACGCAGCGATCATCTCCGAAGAAGTTGCCGACAAGAAGAAAACCATGCGCGAGATTGTCAATGAAATCACTGCGATCGTGAAGAAGCGTGCCGAAAAAGGCAAGAATTTCGGGATCTGCCTGGTACCCGAAGGTCTCATTGAATTCGTGCCAGAGATGAAGAAACTCATTTCTGAGTTGAATGACATTCTGGCGGAAAACCTGTCCTATTTCGAAACGCTCGGCGATGATGACAAGTTCCAGTTTGTTAATAGCCATCTCAGCGCCGACACTTCTCAGGCTTTCTCCAGCCTTCCCGGCAGCATTCAGATGCAGCTTCTCATGGACCGTGACCCGCACGGAAACGTCCAGGTTTCCCGCATTGAAACTGAAAAGCTTCTTATCGATATGGTCGGCGATCAGCTTAGAGAAGCCAAGGCCAAAGGCACCTACAAGGGCAAGTTTAGCGCCCAGGCACATTTCTTCGGCTATGAAGGCCGCTGCGCGGCGCCATCAAATTTCGACGCCGATTACTGTTATAGCCTGGGATATACTGCTTCGGCTCTCATGGGAGCCGGCAAAACCGGGTATCTATCATCCGTACGTAACCTGACGGAACCCGCGGACAAGTGGATTGCCGGAGGCATTCCTCTGACCATGATGATGAACCTCGAGCGTCGCCATGGTGCGGACAAACCCGTTATCAAGAAAGCACTGGTTGAGCTCGATCAGAAACCATTTCACACCTACGCCTCACATCGGGAGGACTGGGCGGTCAACGATGAGTTCCTGTATCCAGGCCCGATTCAGTACTTTGGCCCGGCGGAAGTCTGCGATCAGCCTACGATAACGCTGAAGTATGAGCATGACGATAAGTAGTTCTTAAATCTGCCGCGTGCAGTGAATAAACAAAAAATCCCCGGAGTGCATACCTCCGGGGATTTTTCACAGA
The DNA here is from genome assembly GCA_041641555.1 of Chitinivibrionales bacterium. Classification (GTDB taxonomy): domain Bacteria; phylum Fibrobacterota; class Chitinivibrionia; order Chitinivibrionales; family WJKA01; genus JBEPYC01. The sequence continues at coordinate 4,749 of JBEPYC010000101.1, forward strand.
AACCTTCCAATAAGATCGCGATCCATTCATCTCCGCTCAACACGCATTGCACCCGACCTCGTCACATTCTGTCCGATCATCGACTCGACACCGTTGCACATACCACGTCCGCTGTTACGAACGATTTTGAGATTACCATTGTCATCAAGCGGCAAATCCCCCTTCTCCA
>JBEPYC010000101.1:4927-11204 GCA_041641555.1 Chitinivibrionales bacterium
ACACTCTCTCAGATTCAGGGATTGCAGCCAGCGATCGGCATTGAGCGTTATGGTAAATGCTGTCGTTTCGCCCGGACGAATCGCTACGGGAGCACCAGTTCGCATGTAGGACATCACGCCATTGACCGAGAGACGAATATCGAACTCTCGAATCTTGTTTTCATACTCGAAGGTACCCGCGAGTTGCACCGGGCTTTCCGAGAGACATGCAGGGGAACTGTTCTGTCCCATGCATTCCACAAATAAGCGAATGCCACGATAATCAGCTTCAGGTAGCAGCACGCTGTCAAGTGCCGGCACAGCAGCTCCACTGAGTAAGTCAACCACAAAAGGCCCTTCGAGCACGATACTCTCTGAGTCACACTTCAAGAGCCGGTTTTCACTGAATTCTTCAAGTAATTCCGAGCAGTCGACAGATTCACCCAGGATGAAATGAATCCTGGATATGGAGATGTTGGCAATCTCAACATTCAGCCCCAGGTTTTCCTCGTCCCGAATAGGAAGCGAACGTCTCCCATTGCCCTGCCCTTGCCCACCGGAATTCTGCCCTCCGGCCTTGCCGTGAGGTGCCCGATCTTTCTGCAGTGCATTGGTTCCGGTATCGGCGACAACGGCAACAACGACCGATCCACCCGGGTTACCCGTCCCTGAACCGCCGGCCAGGTTTTCACCGCCATTGCTGCAGCTCAATCCGGCACCAAAGAGAGCCAGTCCGGCACATGCTATGGTAAATAGTAGTATGCGTTTCATACTGTAGGAAAACTCGTGAAAGGGTCTCGGGAATGTGGGAGAAAACCGTCGTTACTCGATGAACGGCATATCGTCAGTGCAAGATGGTCTGTGACCCAGCAAGCGAGAAGAGGCGTTCAGCGCTACTTCGCTCTTTCCTCTCGTAAGAATATACCTTTTTGGATTGGAGGGAATAGGGGTAATCCCTTACCGCTTCCCCGCCTCGAGTCTTCCTGAGCCGATCACGTTGCGACCGATAGATTCATCGATATTTCGGCAGGCTCCGCTTCCCCGTCCCCGACCTATGAAGAGATCTCCGTTTTGGTCGAGCGTGAGAGCGCCGGTGTCGAGGCAGTCCTTGAAACTCAGGGAGTCAAACCACTGAGCGGGGTCCAATTTCACACTGAAATGAGTGGTGTCGTTGCGGCTTACCAGAACTGGGGCTCCCGCTCTCCTGAAGGATGCCGGTTGGTCTATCGAAAGCTCCATGGAAAAGAAGTGGCTTTCGTTTTCGTATGAAAACGTCCCGTAAATTTCTAAAGTAGACTCCGTTGTTGGAGCCAGGCTGCCTGCCTGCGGTCCAAGCCGCAAATGAATTCCGGCGTACGAAGCTTCAGGGAGTCGTACAGAGTCCAGTGCCGGTGTCGAAACACCGGTGAGAAGATCCACTACAAAGGGACCATCGAGTACCACACCATCGGAATCGCATCGAAGCCCACCATCGAATCCCTCGATCAGCCTCGAACACTGCTGTCCGCTCTCCAGAATAAACTGTATGCTCTGGATATGCAGTTTCGCCGAATCCACCATGAACCCGAGACCGTCGCTATCCTCGACCGTAAGTGACGGCTTCTGGCCCGAGCCATCCTTGGGTCCCTTGTAAGCCGGCCCCGGGGTATTCATGGCAAGAGTATTTATTTTTTGAAGACTACTCGATTCACTATCGGCAATAACGGCTACTACTACTGAACCGCCGGGATTCCCTGTTCCGCTGCCCCCAGCAATATCGGTTCCCCCACTCCCACATTGTGCGAACAGAACGCACAGGAGCGTCGGTATTGCGGTGAAAAAAACTTTGATCGAGAGATATCTCATTTGTCGTTGCTCTCTTCGCGCGACATGGGGAAAAGCTGCAGGTTAATCTGATATACCTGGTCGACCTCTTTCTGTGTCGCTGCAAATGCAAGGATCTCCTTCCAATACCGTTCCATCCGTTCTTTGAGTTCCTGATACCCCTCCCGGGAAACGCCGACGGTCACCCCGCGGAGGTCGCGCTCTGAAGGCGCAAACCGCTCGATAGATTCTTCTCCTAGTGCAAACACCTTTTTGGTATGTTTTGTGACCGCTACCGAGAGAACTTCGGATGGAGTACGGACCACCCGATCCACCTGCACCCATCTGGATGAAGCCTCGTCCCACCGGATCAGACTGAGTGCCTCCAACGACTCGATCGCCTTTCGTGCCTTACTAGCGGAGATCTGGGGCACGATTCGTTCCGCGATCCAGGCAGGATCGTTTGGGTAATCGTTTCTGGTGATAAGTTCCCGGACCACGGGCATGTACCAGTCCGCATAGTACTCGTATTGCGCTTTCTCCAGTTCTTTTACCGACACCTGGTGTCGGGCCGTAAGCATTCGCTGAAAATGACGTTCCTTCTCTTCGTGTGTCTTCGCATGATCGAATGCAACGATAGTCTCGAAATAAGCCAGTTCAGGAGCAGTTAGACCAACTGCTTTTCCGAGCTTCGTAACCGCAGATGAGCTGATATTGAGTTTTCGGGAACGGATAAGCTGCAGAAAATTCGGAGACGAAGACCCGGCCATGCGGGCGAACGCCCGATAGGAGAACTTTGCATCGGCCTCTTTTAATGAAGAAAAGAGATCGGCGAGATAGTGCCGATAATCGAGGTACGAAAAGATTGAGAAATTATGTGCCATGGCCGGTATTGTTCCCCCGAAAAGCCCGCTGTGAGCTCCCATGATAACAGTATAATCGATTTCGTATAAGATGTCAACTTATATTTTCATGCACATCTATTCTTTTATACACTTTTAACATTCCAATGCGCTGTAAAACAATAAGTTACGCTATTTAGTTCGTATATATTTTTGTTGTCATGATAATTTCTTATACACAAACAATGAAATTCGTGGTATATTTATTCTTAGAACGAATGTACTCACATAAGGTATGGATCCGCACGAATGCACTGTACGTTACCTCTTTTGAACACGTGGTTACCCATGCTCTGCCGAGTGTCTCATAAATTTTCCAACCACGACGTAACAATCGATAGCGTGCGGAATTTAAGCGTTCTATCCGGGAGACCCCTGTTTTGTACAACAGGCGTTCTTTCTACTGTTCAATACCCGGAATTCGGCTCTGCTCTAACTAAAAGCCGCGATTGCGTCGACAATGCCTCTTCAAGGACGGTACAATTCGGCATACGGTCATTTTCCGGTGTTTCGGCATATGCCGGATTTGTACCGATAGGAAAAAGCAAAAATGCTGGGCACGGCATTTTCTTCCAACCACCACACTCAAGGGGGACCCTATGACCACCAGTAAATCGGCGGGATGGGTAAGTTGCGTCCTGGTACTACTATCAGGCGCGATAGTACACGGCTACGAAGATGGCGATGCGCTGCAGTTGCAGACATATGTGGTTGAGTCGGCGGCGAATCGGCCGGATGTTACAGACGGACTGATTGCCGCTACAGGGGCGGAAGACGAATGGAAAGCAGCATACTCGCGTGTTGTGACGCTCCGCAATGCTGATGATGAGACTCGTCAGATCACTCTCTACTTGGCCGGCGAGCAGGATTCGCTCTGGATTTCTGCTGCAGTGCCCTCCTCGGACAATGGTGCGAACCTCTATCTATGGCTCTATTTTGACCTGAACAATAATGGTATTCTCGACGGGACCCCGGAAAACCCCGGGGAATATGCGATATCATTTAAAAAGCTGGGGCAAGCTACTGAATACGGATGGGATGGCTCCTCGTGGGTGCAGAATACCACAGCAACCGTGGGTTTAGCATCAGATCAAGACGATGCCGGAGCAAGCGGCAGTCATGTCTATAATTTTGAAATGAAATTACCCTTAAAAACAAGTCCCTCGGCAGTAGGTAATGCATTCCTTGATGCACATCCCGGTGATGAAGTGGGGTTTCAAATCATGGTCGACCCAAATGACGCAACAGTAGCGGATTTGTACTGGGACAAAACGAATCTGAGTAGCAACAACTCAGCAAATTGGGGTGAGCTAACGATCGTTAGTGCTCAAGCATCTGGACGTGAAATGGCCGCCCTTCACTCAAAATCATACATCCCAAATACAACCGACGGCCTGATTAGTTCAGATCCTGGATGGAAGTATGCATTTGAAAAAACCGTCACCTTCACGGATTTCGATGGCAACAAACTGACAAACTCCAAGCTGTATTTCAAGGAGGATGTCAGCAATGGTCATCTCTATTTCGGAGCCCGGGTTACTGCCAGTCCAACAAATAGTAATGACTATTTCATGGTTTATCTGGATAACGGAGCCGCAGGGGGTAATCTGGATTACAAGCTGAACCCGAATGTGCCTTTCGACGACGCCATATCGATAGGCGAAAACACGGGAGCAGGTGATTACCATTGGGATGCCTCTGGCACAAAGGACTGGGTATCTGATCCAAACAACGACGTTACCGGTGCAGCAGGAAAGGATGGTTCACTGGCTTGGGAATTCGAAATGAGACATCCATTGTCAAGCGGTGATAACAATCATGACATTAGCATCACGACCGGGCAAACCGTTGGCGCTCTTTTCAGATTCCACGACGCCACAAACAATCGTGATTACTGGTGGAGCGGCACTATCAACGATAATTCGGTTAATGTATCCACCTCTGGCGTTTACAGTGCTCTTGGGTGGGCACAACTCCAAACCGGCGGCCCCTTTGTCCAACCTCTCTACCCGGAACAAAACGATATAATCTCCGGCACCTACGTCCTGATGCTCTATGCCGAAGACGCCGGCGTAAACGGATGGCAGGATATCGACTCGGTCGATTACCGAATCACCGACCTGGATAACAATATCCTCATCAACTACTCATCGAATACCCGCATGACAAAGGTGGACAACGATAACAGTGGTCTTTGGGCTTCCACCTTCAATACGAATACGGGTACAACTCCGGATGGCGAGTACAATATCGTCTTCCGTGTCCTGGATATCGATGGAATCAGGGTCACTTCTCCGGTACGTGTCACCATCCAAAACACCGGAAGCGTTGGTGGACCGCAGGTAACCAACCTCAGCCTCGCAACCGGCGATGTCATTTTCGGTGACTACCAGTTGACGTTCGAAGTAAACCCGACAAGCGGAAACACGATCGTCGCCGACTCCGTTCAGGTGTCCATTGATGGAGGCACCTGGTCGTTGGTTGACTCCGCTCCACCGGCAAATGGCGGCGTTGGCCTCGATACGATCACCACCACCTCGCTCACCGACGGCGTGCACACCCTGAAAGTGCGTGCCAAGGACACCGGAGATCAGGCGTGGGGATATTCCGAGCTGATCATCTTCAACGTCAATAACGCGGGCAGCGTTCCCATCGTAGGAATTACCGCTCCCGCCGACAGCGCTGTCAAGAGCCGCACGGTGACTGTGCGGTTCGATGCAACACCCAGTCAGAACACATCGATTGACTCATTCCAGATGGCACTCAACGGCGTAAATTGGACCAAAACCGATTCGGACAGCGCCCATGATATCAACACCATTCCGCTTCAGGATGGTACTCATATCGTGCAGGTACGGGCATTTGCCGACAATGGCACGATCGGATATTCTCAGCCCCTCGCATTTATCGTGCAAAACGGGCCGAGTGTCGTCGTTACCGCCCCCACCGCAGATCAAGTGCTCAGTGGAGCTACGGTAGTGGCGTTCGATGCAACCGTCTCTTCGTCGATAGCCGAAACCTACATACGAGTCGACGGCGGATCGTGGGAGACTACCACGACCGATTCGACCGACTCCCTCAACCTCTTATCACTCACCGAGGGCACACACGGCCTCGAAATCCGCGTCGTTGATACCGAAGGGCGCGAAGCGATCTCTTCGGAAGTAGGCTTTGTCCTTCACAATGCACCAACAGTCGTGCTCGACACGACCCTTGCCGACTCGGTCCTTCGGGGAACGGTCGATATAGCCTTTACCATTACTGATAGTACCGATGCGATCGCTACCCGCGAGATTTCCATGGACGGCGCCTCGTGGCGATCAGCCGGCGGGAACAGCTACTCCCTCGATACCCGCCCACTCACTGATGGCGCTCATAACGTGCAGGTTCGGGTCACCGATGCCAATGGCAAGACCGGGCTGTCACAAATCCTGAAGTTGATTGTTTTCAACGCCCCCATTGTGATGATCGATACACTCATGGCCGACTCGGTCGTGCGAGGGGTTGTGGATATCGCCTTTGCTGTCACCGACAGTACGGACTCGATAATCAGTCAGTCAGTGTCGATCAATGGTGCTGACTGGAAGGCGACA
>JBEPYC010000102.1:0-11189 GCA_041641555.1 Chitinivibrionales bacterium
GTCCAGATCGACACTGTCGCCGGCGATGATCGGTGCAACGGCATCGTAGAAATGAAGTGCCTCGGCCCCGCAGTTTTGCCTGAGCCAATCGGACATGGGCTCGGATGTCAAAGGTCCCGTACACAAAATGGTAACGTCGGTGTCCAGTGGCGGTGCGGTGCACTCGCTCCGAACGATAGAAATCAGAGGGGAAGATTCCAGAAGGTCCCGAATGCGAGCAGAGAATTGAGCCCGGTCCACAGCAAGCGCGGAGCCTGCAGGCACACGGCTCAGTCTCGCCGCAGCCAGAAGCGGACTCCCCAGAAGATCGAGTTCATGCTTGAGAAGGCCGTGTGCGCTTGGAAGGAGATCGGACTTGAGCGAATTCGAACACACCAGTTCAGCGGGATCACCCCCCGCATGCGCAGGCGTCATTTTCCCGGGGCGCATTTCGTACAATGTCACCCTCATACCCAATGAAGCACACACCAGGGCCGCTTCGGATCCCGCAAGACCCGCGCCGATTACACTGACCGAAAGTGGCGCACCGTGAGATCCCGTTACGCTCATTCGGTTGTTTCACTGGTCTCGGCAGCCGGTTCGACCGCGTACTCTGCCTTACAATTCGGACACTTCTTGTAGGTGCCCTTCCGCTTGGTCTCCCGAATCACGAGAATGGGATTGTTACACTTGACGCACTTTTCATCCACCGGGCGATCCCACGTGGCAAAGGTACATTTCGGATAAGCGCTGCATCCGAAGAACGTCTTTCCCCGACGGGTTCTTCGCTCGACCAGCGCCCCTTCGCAGTCCTGCTGTGGACAGTGAATCCCGGTGGTAAGCGACTTGGTATTGCGACACTCCGGGTATTTGGAACACCCCAGAAATCGGGTGTTTTTCATGTCCAGAATCACCATGGGAGCCCCGCACTTGTCGCAGACTTCATCAGTCTCGGTGGTCGACGGTTTCTCCAGGGGCTCGGTATAGCGACAGGCCGGAAAGCCCTGACATGCAAGAAAACGCCCGTTGCGGCTCCATTTGACCACCAGTTGAAACTTTCCGCATTCGGGGCAGGTCCGATCGGTGACTTCCTGATTCTCGGCCCGTAATTTCTGAATATCCTTTTTTGCCTCTTCGAGTTCCTTGGAAAATGGTGCATAGAAATCCCGAAGCGTGGCGACCCAGTCGGCATCACCGGTTTCGATCTTATCCAGAGTTGTTTCCATGTTGGCCGTAAAACCGACCTCGAAAACATCGGGGAACTCCCGAATCAGAATTCCCTTGACCATCAAACCGACTTCGGTTGGAAAAAAGCGTTTGCTGTCGACATTGACATACTGCCGTTTTTTCAGGGTATCGATAATCTGGGCATAGGTACTCGGACGGCCAATACCCCGGTCCTCCAGCTCACGCACAAGCGAGGCTTCGGTGTAGCGAGGTGGCGGCTGAGTAAAATGCTGCTTTTCGATAAGCTCCTTGAGCTCGGGTTTGTCAGCTATCTGAATATCGGGCAAACGTGTATTGGGATCGTCGCTCTCCCCCGCCTTGTTGTCTTCGGTGGACTCATCATACAGTGCCAGGAATCCATCGAATCGCATAACCGAACCATTTGCACGAAAAATGCACTTGGCAGCTTCGATATCCACTCGTGTTTGATCGAAAATCGCATCGGCCATCTGTGAGGCCAGAAAGCGCTTCCAGATCAGATCATAGAGCTTGAACTGATCGTTAGAAAGGAACTTTTTGAGCTGATCGGGCTTGAACTCGGCATTTACCTGAACAGGGCGAATCGCCTCATGAGCATCCTGAGCATTTTTGCTCTTCCCATAGACTCGCGCCTTTTCCGGAAGATGGTTTTCATCGAATTGTGAGGTAATCAGATCTCGCGCAGAGTTGATTGCCTCATCGGCAGACCGTGTCGAGTCCGTTCGCATATAGGTAATCAAACCGGTTGAACCAAGCTCTCCCAGCTCCAGACCTTCATAGAGCTGCTGTGCCACAAGCATAGTCTTGGCAGCCGAGAATCCGAGTTTCCGCGCAGCTTCCTGCTGCATGGTACTGGTGATAAACGGCGCGTAGGGCTTTCGTCGTTTCTTGGTCTTTTTGACATCAACGACTTTGAATTCCTCATTCTGGCACCGCGAGGTAATCGCCTTGGCAGCCGCTTCATTGGGCAACGATGCCTTCTGGCCATCGACCGAAATCAGTTTCGCCCCAAAGGTTGTCTCGGCGAGGTTGAGAACCGCCCGAATCGACCAGTACTCTTCCTGCTTGAACGCCTTGATCTCCTCTTCGCGCTCACAGATTAACCGAAGAGCAACCGACTGAACCCGACCTGCGCTCAGCCCCCGATAGACCGTCCGCCATAAAAAAGGTGATATCTGATAACCAACGATTCGATCGAGAATGCGGCGAGCCTGCTGTGCATTCACCTTGTTCATGTTGATTTCCTGCGGGTGATCGAACGCAGAAATCACCGCTCGCTTGGTGATCTCGTTAAACATCACTCGCTTGATGTTAGCGTTTGATTTGGCAATCGTCTGGGCAACATGCCAGGCAATTGCTTCTCCTTCGCGATCCGGGTCCGGAGCCAGAAAGATCGTATCGGCCTTCGCCGCTTCTTCCTTGAGCATCTTCAGCACCCGCCGCTTGCCCTTGGATGCCGTGTATTTGGGCTTGAAATCGTTTTTAAGATCGACACCGAGCTCCTTCTCAGGAAGATCGATAATGTGTCCCATCGTCGCTTTCACAGCATGGTCGGGACCAAGATACTTGGAAATGGTACGACACTTTGCCGGAGACTCGACTATTACCAGATTCTTTGCCATATTTTTATTTCTACCTCGGTTCAAGACTACCTGGGTTCACGTCATGTACGATCAAAGCCGGAATGGAATTGTATTGCCGGCTCTTTTTGATCGACAAAGGGCCCGAATACGTTCTCTGCTCTACTAAACAAGCACCCCTACATTTCTTCCCGGGAAGCAGCACCGTAGACTTTGCTCAGATAAGTGTGTATTGAGGAATCGTACCGTGATGTATGCTGGAATGCTTTGGTTGCAAGAAGTTTGCGGGTCTGTGCGGTCACGCCCCCGCTTTGGATTTCGCTGGTCACCGTCTGATAGTCAACGGTATCGACCAGAACAGTCACGAATGCATGATTTTTCGCCGCGCTTCGTATCATAGTCGGTCCACCGATATCGATATTCTCGATCGCTTCCTCGATAGAAACATCGGGTTTGGCAATCGTCTGCGTGAAGGGGTAAAGATTCACCACAACCATATCTATCGGCTCGATAGCATTATCTTCCATCTGCCGAGTATGGTTCGCGTTGGTTCGAATCGCCAGAAGCCCCCCGTGCACTTTCGGATGAAGCGTTTTGACCCGGCCATCCATGATTTCGGGAAATCCGGTGTAGGAATCGACCGAACGGACGGGGATGTGGTTTTTGCTCAACAACGATGCCGTTCCGCCTGTAGAGAGAATCTCGACACCAAGTTCGTGCAACGTCCGCGCAAACTCAACGATTCCGGTCTTGTCCGAGACACTCACCAACGCTCTTCTGATTTTGATCGAATCCACCGCTACTCCTTGCTCGCCGATTTCGTATTTTTCTATCGAAGCACTATTACTTATATATAGTAGGTTGCGCAAAAAGAATAGGAAAAATGATTAATTGCGTTCAGTGATGCAAAAAACCATTCGACACTCCGTGGTCGCCTGTAGCGAACCTGTCCTGAGTGTCGGTCTCACCTCGAACTCCGTCTTGGCTCGCTCCAATTCGGCTCGTTCCATACGGATATGTCTCCTGTGGTGTCTGGTGATCCTTACGGGTGGCGCCTCCCTGTCGGCCCAGCCTCCTTCGGATCAAACCGCCGTTGCTCCATCCGAAGAACTCGTCGATACCACAGCACAAGATACCGCCGTAGAAACAATTCCCGGCATTCAAACCGACCCGGGTAAAGACACGGTCCGGTATGAATCGGAGACAATCGAATACGATATGGAGCGCAAAATGCTCCACCTGGTCGAGAATGCAGTCGTCCGCTATCAGGACGTCACTCTCTATGCAGATACAATCGTCTATATGATCGATGAAAACCTGTTCATAGCCAGCGGCTCACCACAACTGGTCGAAGGCGGAGATACGACCGTCGGTGAGTACATGACTTACAACATAAATACCCGCCGTGGTCACCTGCAGTATGCAAGCACACACATGGACGAAGCCTACTTCAACAGCCGGCGGGTAGTGAAAGCAAAAGATAATACGTTCCATGCTCACCATGGCGATTACACGACCTGCGCCTATCCCGAGCTTCCTCATTACTATTTCTACGCAAAAGACATCAAGTTCATCCCTAACGACAAGATATACGCCCGTCCGGCAGTGTTCAATATCGGGGGCGTTCCGGTAGGAGCACTACCCTATATTATCCTGCCCGTCGACCGCTCACGCAGTAGCGGCGTTCTTACACCCCGATTCGGCGGGAACCCGGGAAGCAACTTCTACCTCGATAATCTGGGGTACTATTGGGCAATCAATGAGTACGTGGATCTCACCGTCTCGGGAAAAGTCGAAGAGTTTCGCGAATACGTCGCGAAGGCTTCATCCCGCTACGCCCTCCGCTATTGGCTCGATGGTGGCATTTCAACCAGATACTCCCGAACCGAACGCTACGATCGCGATTCGCAGGAATGGGCCCTGGATTATTCGCACAATCAGATTCTTACCCCCGATGGGACCTTCACGCTGAGTGGACGGGGTAACCTGGTCAGCTCAAATGACTTCTATTCGGATTTTTCCGAAGACACCACAGAGCTTCTCAGCCGGCAGCTCAGTGCGAATCTTTCTCTGTCCAAACGGTTTCCAGGCATTAATGCATCGTCACAACTGAACTGGAATCGCGATCATAACCTGCAGACGAACATAATCACCGAAGAGTTTCCGAGGTTCTCGTTTAATCTTTTCGATCGCCCCCTCATTCCACTCAAGCAGTCTTCACCAATGGGACTTGCTACCGAAGAGGAGCTGAAGCCGAAATGGTACAACAAGGTCAGCTATTCCTACAATGCGCGTGGTATCAGAAAGCACTATGTCGCCCCCGAAGCCATTCTTCCTGAAGAGCGTGATTATTACCGATCAGGGATCGATCAGGGCTTTCGAGCCGGATTCAACCAGAGTGTATTCGAGCATTTCAATGTCAGGGCAGGGTTTGATTTCAATTCTTTCCTTATGGACGCTTTCAAGGACACGATTCCCGATGACACTCTGATCGAGGTGGATACCACCTTTGATACTCTCTCGGTAGAGTTTCTCGCTGACACCACGATTATTCTCGACACAATTGTGCTCACCGATGAACTCAACTATACCGATACCATGTTCATTGTGGTTAAGGAGTTCGATCCCGATACGAGCATACGTTTTCGTTCGACCGAAGAATGGTCGGGTGATTACACCTGGAGCGCCTCGGCAGGTCTGGATACTCGCCTCTACGGAATTTTCCCTGTCAGATTCCTGAATTATACCGGGTTCAGACACACTCTCGTCCCTTCAGTAAGCTATCGTTACTCACCCCGAAACGAAACGGAACGCAATCGAATCTACGAAAACATCGGCATCCGTACGACGCGAGAGAGCCCGATGACCCAGTCGGTGGCCTTTTCGGTGGGAAATACATTCGATGGAAAGCGTCTGGTGGGAGTAGCGCAGGGAGAGGAAGAACAGGAAGAAAAGAGTTTTACAATGCTCACATCGAATATGGGGATCACCTACGGTTTTAACCCGCAGGACAGCATGTGGCGATGGAGCGATCTGGGTATTTCGGCATCGATCCCAAATAACTTTTTTAATGTGAGTATGCAGTCATCGTTCTGGGTATACGACGAATCCGATCAGCTCAGTCTTCCTATCCTCAACAGATACAGCATCAACCTTTCGCCTCGATTCAACGTCGGGGCAACCGGCGCGTTGTGGGGAGGTGACAAGATGGTATTCGCGGGTGTCGCTCCGGTCAGCCAGGACCCGGTAGAGTACGGGAACGCCGGAATGCAGCAGCTTCAGTTTTCTCTCCGGCCATCGTATTCTTTCACAATGAGCCGCACAACACCAGGTGAAGACTTCACAACGACCAAACGCTATAATCTTTCCGCCTCGGCCAACATGAATTTTACCCGCCAGTGGTATGTTTCCTGGGGAAGCTATTACGATTTTCTGGAAAACGAATTCGTCGGCCACAATCTCAGTTTCCGCGCCGATCTGGAGTGCTGGGATATGCGGTTCAATTGGAGCCCCTCGGGAATTAATCCCGGGTTCTACTTCCTGATTCAGATCAAAAAGATACCTGAAGTCAAGTGGGAGCTCAACGACTGATCCTGGCTTGAGTCACACCCGTTCACATCTTCGTTCTTTCCCTGCTTCACACAATCTCGATCAAACCCTATACCGGTCACAAACCGAGTCGTCGGCTGGAGCAACTTCGACAACCCGTGTGCTATGGGCTCCCTGCACCTGGACATGTGCGCGAGATTCCGTCCGGGCCCGCGAGAAGCGAACTACCATCGATGCTGCCAGAAGGAGGTGTTCTTCGGTTACCTTACCCCTGAGAAGTGCGGTAGGGCCAACCGTGTCGACAAGGGTCAGCTTGAGATCCCCGTCTCTTGCCAGGGTTTCGATGATTCCGTTCTCTCTCTCGTCCCTCCCAACTATAAGCCTCGTCACCGCATCGAACCTGAAATGCCGTCCATAGGCAATCAGTCGGAAATCATCGATATCAAACGAAGGTTGGTTTTCCATGAGATCGGAGAACCGCACGGCAGTACCCTGGTTTGTCAGGAGACACCCGCCGGCCGGAGACTCATACATCAGATCATGCTTCCGGGCATAGTCCAGCTGCGGTTTGCGACTTCGACCCGAGAAGCCAAGAAGTTTTTCCCGATCAACCCACCCCTCTTCTTCAGGAATGGTCGGCCGAAGAAGCTTGGCTGAAAGCGGTCGGAGCAGTTTCCCCTTGAGTTCGGTTTCTTTTTCGATCTTATACAAACAATCCATCCGCTGTGACATTGGACGCTGCCCCACGACTTCGCCCGTGACGATAAACGAAGCCTCCTCTTCGTGCATGATTTCGACTGCTTTGCGCAGCCTGAAAATTCTACAGTCGACACACGGGTTGGCATTTTTCCCATACCCAAAGCTCGGGCTTTTCACCATCGACAAGAACTCACTTCCCTCTTCCTCGATCCGAAGAGGCATATTCAAGCGTTCAGCGGCAGCTTTGACTTTGCTGTGTGACAGACCCATTCCCGAACTGAACGGAAGCACAAAATGAAGTCCCAGCACATCCAGACCCTGCTGTTTTAAAAGATGAGCTGCAATCGTACTGTCAAGTCCCGCTGAAAACATCACCACACACTTCATACGTATTCCTCTGCACGTTTCCTGATATTTGCAGCTGAGCGGGATTTCCGGCACTAACTGCAGCCAACGTCTCCGCGGCTCCCATTATTTACGATGATGATCAAGAGGTATTGCTGGTATCAGGGTTGGACACTGAACGGCATCACTAAAAACCACATTTCACGGAATCAGCGTGGCCGGTCGAAAAACTCCTGCATTACCGCGCAATACAGAGCCACCAAAATACACCTTTGGAGAAACTGTAGTCCCTGACCCCGCCAAAAAACCAGCGGTAGCGGCATCTCCGTTTCCAATGTCAAACGTTACCACTCCAGCAGCGCTGGTTGTCTCCGTTTGTGTCTCACGGTATGCTACCTCCCCCTCTACTCGCAAACTCTACAAAACTATGAGAAAGGGGTTTTGACTATAACCTTCTCATGCGCCATAGCCTTTTGAAATCCCCCCTTTCTTAAAGTTCTTTGTTGAGGAAAAGGAATCCTGCATTCAAGTACGTCGCAAAGAGTACCCAGATCAAATAGGGCCATAGAAGGACTGATGCGAGTTTAGAGAATCTCCAGAAAACGAAAACCATGATAAGTAGAGTAATGTCGATGAGAATTATATCCAGCAAAGCCAATCCTATGTTCTGGCGGCCGAAAAAAAGTGGAGTCCAGGCGAAATTGGCAGCCAGGTGCAGGGCAGTCAGTGCATATAAAGTGTAGGGGCGGTACGGTAGAGTTTTTCTTACAAACAGATAGATCGAAATGGCTATTAGAATGTATAGAACAGTCCACACCGGCCCGAAAATCCAGTCAGGCGGTGTTAAGGGGGGACGGGTGAGGTTCGAGTACCATGTCTTCATAAATGCCCCTGGCGGCTATGCCGAAACATCCGTTTGACTCCAGGCCACTTAATTCGGGCAACTCGGCTGCCGCACGTTCGGATTTCCGCCAAAGTCTCGTTGTTAGGGAGAGCAATTTTCATGCTCGGTTGTAGGCAGAGCTTTTGGCGCTTCGGATGGACCGCATATTGTTGGTGGAAGCTCTTGGACTTCTCTGCTTTTTCGGCGGCCGCAATTGTTCATCTTCATTGCCTTCATTCATAGCATTCTAAATAGCAGAATTCCGGTTCAATTCTATTTTCTCGCCACAAATGAATTGAACTCCCTCCACATTTCTCTTTTTGCCGACATTTCCCACAATTTGTAGATTGTACCCAGGCCCTGTTCCGGTTCTGACTAAACCCATTATTCCAAACATATGTGAAACTGTCCTTTAGAACATTGCCCTCAAAAAATCTTTCAGAATTATTAGTACAGCCGGTGATTGTCCCATCACACAGAATTGATCCTATGTTGATGCCTGCGCGGCAGAAAAAAGGTTGGTCGCGGACCTTGGTGTCAATTGAAAATGGCAACCACCCTTCACAACCATAGCCCACATGCAGCCCTCTTCTTTGATATTCAACTCTATTCTGACCTATCCAATCCAGCAGATTCCTCGTCTGCCTGTGGGATAAAAGAAGTTGCTCATTGTCCCTGGCCCTACCAGCTGGAAAGATTCGGAAAAGTCGCCAGGAAGTGATACCCACATCGATTAAGGTACGAGCAATCTCATCTAAATTTTCAACATTTCTGGGATTAACGCAGGTTACCACATCCTTCATTGGGATTCTTGCCTGGGCAAGTATTCGTAAAGCGTGAATCGTCCTTGCATAGGCATCAGCTTTTCCTCGCAGCCAATTGTGGTTGTCTTTCAAACCATCTAAACTTATTGTAATGCTGTATAAATCATTCTTTAAAAGGGTACCAAGGGTATTTTCCTCTAACGAGTATCCATTCGAAACCATTCCCCAGCGCAAGCCAGTCTTGTTCAGGGTCTCCACAATCACATCGAAATCAGGACAAAGTATAGGTTCTCCTCCCGTAAGGACGATTGTGGGGGTCGGAGTGAATTTCTCAGAAATGTGATGTATTAACCGTACCCAGCTGTCTGTAGAAAGCGAAGGGGTGTCGTTCTGTGAACTGCAGTCCGAACCACAATGCTTGCAAGCAAGATTGCAGCGTCTGGTAATCTCCAGAAACAGGTAGAGCAACTGATGATCACTGCGCTCTGCTCTTGTGTAGAGTCGATGGAAGCGCTCCCGAATTGTTGATGGTATCAGATTCATTGATTGCCGTGCATTTCAATGGTGGATTGGTCAGATTCCTCTTTTGTTACGAGTGTGTCATTGAAAGTACCACCGTTGGCATCGCCATCGATATCACGAATAAGTGCCTGGTGAATGTGGGAAGCATCCTGATCGTATGTCGTTAGATTGAATAGTGCCGTACCAGTGGAATCTGTTTCGCGTCTATCCAGCGTGTCGGCTGTTGGAGAATTACCAACAAATTGAAGTACTGTCACCTCCAATCCTTCGATTGGCTGGTTCTCACCGTCTTCTGTTCTTATTGTCCATGTTCCTAAACTTCCAAAACCAACGGGCATGCCATAGCATGCTGCGATAAAAACAGACGTTGAGCCAGTAACTAAGAAATAGAGAATTTTTTTCCACCATCTTCTTATGAAAGCCATAGTGCTTTCTCCTTTCACTCAAGTATCTACATCTACAGAAAGCTGGTCTCAGCCAGAAAGCTCTTGCGAAAGCTGCCCATTTGACGCAGCAACAAGTATTAAAAGATGAGAATGGTGCGAATTGCAACATAATGACCTATCTCAAAGCGAGCCATGCAATAGGGCTCAGGATTGGTTTGACCCGTTCCTCCCGCAGCGGATTGTCCAAAGCATAGTCCCATTCCGCCTTCAGATTGCCCCGCACGACGCGGGGCCTGCCTTTCGCCCCCCAACTATCAATCTTTCCCGAGCGGTTATGCTGCACAGCGGTACTGCCCAGACATATTGTTTGTGCAGCGCAGCGAGACAATTGGCATATTGGGCGTGTTAGGCGCTGGACCCGGGCACCCCGATTCATTTCTTGTTCTTGCGGCGCTCTTCTTCTTTATTGACTCTCATGAAGCACACCAGAATAATTCTTCCTGCCCTCAAGCAAAATTCATTTTCCTTTGTTTTTTCTGTAAATCAGTTCTCTCTCATATAGCCGGTATAAAAAGCTAAGGCCTCAATTTCTGGATATTCCTCAACTCCCTTTCTCATCAGGGGCCAACCCGTTTCAGGGCCCTCTTTGTCTAAAAGTTGTAGCATTGACACGATAATCCTTTCAGCTTCTTCTATCATGCTCTCCGTAACCATAGGTAACTCGATACTGCCTCGGTCAGTGAAATAATCGTATAGAATCAGGAGCAGGTTTATCACATGCTCCATTTTTTCCGGTGCGACCTTCAAATGATGCAGTTTCATGGCTTCAAAAAGAGGTTGTGGCTGCTTCTTGAAAATTGTATCTGCTATTGCTTCCTTTTGCTTGAGATCCAAGGAGAATATGTATTCTATGGAATCGGCAAAGCGCTCAATTCTCTTTTTCGTATCGGTATACTCATAAACCTTATCTGCTGAATAGATATCTATAAAGCTTACGGCATGTAGCATCAAAACGCTCTTGCTGATATTCGGAAAAATCATGAATCAACGGGCCATCGCCACCATCAATACAATCTTTTACCGTTTCGAAAGGTTCCATTTCTCTTTTCTCTTCATAATAATTCAATTGCCCGATGATGTATCCACCCAGCATCCAAAGGTTATCAATATGTTCATTGATTGTCTTGGCGGAAAGTTTTTTCGATTTCATGTCTTCAATAAATGGTATGAAGATTTCTATAAGCTTCTTACCATACGGAATGTCCTCTTTAGTCCC
>JBEPYC010000103.1:0-11173 GCA_041641555.1 Chitinivibrionales bacterium
CTTCACCTTCGGTTACAGAAAGCGTAACGGTAAACAACCCGGTATCGGTATAGGTATGTGCTACCTGCATCCCGCTTTGCGTGGTACCGTCGCCTAAGTCCCAGGCATAGGAAAGGTTTTCTCCGTGAGATCCGGATGCATCGAAAGTGACCTCCAGCGGTGAAGGTCCGTTTGTCGTCGATACAGTGAAAACCGCCTGAGGGGTTTGAACGTTCAACAGTTCATTATCGGAAATATAGGAGGCCAATTCTTGTGCCAGCTGGATCGCACCGGCTTCGTTTGGATGCGTGTTGTCGTTGTTCGCTGTGGGGTATATCTGAGTGTTTGTAAAAAAGTGCAGATTTGTCATGCCTTCATTTTTCAGCTCGTCGTACACGGCTCTCACGTTTCTGAGTGCCTCACCAGTCCACGTTGTGGTGAGTGGGAAAAGCAGGATTTCCGCAGTGCCGTTGTGTTTCGAATCCAGTGACCTGATTATCGAGCTGAAAGTGCTTTTCCACCGGGCAAGTTCTTTAAACGCCGTGCCGCTGGACTGATCGTTGATGCCCAGACTGAGTACCACTACCTGGGGGCTGAAACGGCTGAAATCCCAGGGATCCGCTACGGAGCGCGAAGGGTTGAGCTGATCCCAGGTTGACTCAAACCCGGTCGTTGTGGTTCCGTTCATCTGAAAAAATCCAGTATTGTCCATAACTGCCAGGCCTCCAATACCGTTGTTGTGAACCTGGGCATTCAATAGCTCACCGGTTACCATCGGATAGGACCGGGAACCGCCCACAAGATCACCGGGAGCACCTTCACAGGTAGAATTGCCGTAAAACGATATCGCTCCCTCAGGTGCTGGTGACGCAGCGTGCACTGTTGCACCGGCATCCAGAGTCAACCCATGGAAAACAACCGCACCCTTGCCCGCGCCCGGTCCGAACTCATTGACAATAAGCAGGTCGTGTGTTCCGTCGTTGAGCCCCGATGCCACGGTCAAAACCTGATTGTCTGTCTTTTTATCCAGCTGGTATCGCGAGCCGTTCCCGTTCACCTCGACGTAGAGCTTGTTGCCGCTTTCGCTCCAGCCTCCTTTGTCGGAGACGGTTATCTGGCAGGACGTTCCGGTAAAGCGGGTTTCGATCGATGATGACGAGTAGAACATTTTCGGGGTGGCAGGATCGGAAATGTCGATACGCCCGGTATACCGAAATGCCGAATGATCGGCCGCGATTGTCTGGTTTCCAGTGGCATCAGTTCCGAGGTCTGGATTATTATCGTAAACGAATTGCTCTTTGGCATGAGGGGCCGCATGACTTTCAAAGACACAGCAAATCAGGATAGCCAGTGCCGGTAATAACGTTCCTCGGATGGGAAAGAAATGCTTGAGCAGATGCATTGTGAGTTCCTCTCGGTTGTTTTTTCTGCCTCACCCTTGGCGGTACATGATTCGGCACAAGTTCCGCGCACCAATTCCGAAAAACCGGCGAGAAGAGACGGTTCTGTGAAATCTGAAGTATTTCTATTGAAGACCTATGGGGCGTTTCTGAGAACTTCTTCTATACGAATGCCCTCAAAGGAGATGTCATCGCAGTTCATCCATAGGTACTCACCCTTTGGATTGTTCCGGAACGAGAACTCAAATTCGATTCGATTGATACTCCTGGAAGCTCGTTCCCAGGGGAATTGGGCTGCAGCGGTTGAATCAAACGGCTCCATTCGAAGTCCGTCGGTGGAGATTCGCACCCGTTGTTCTGTTTCTGTCAGCCATATTTTATCACTGTAGTGCCGATTCACTCCAGCACTGTCCAGTAATGTCGACTCAAGCCGCACTTCAACCAGACCTTTACCGGAAACCACCATGCTGAGGTGAGACATTTTGCTTAGATCCATCGGAACCACCTCACCGTCGGCTGCAAACAGGACCCCAACCCCCGCATACGGATACCGGGCCGTGCTATCCAGCACACTCTCAGCCCGCAATTTGCCGCCAAACGTTTTTCCGGGGACTCGCTCCACCGATATGTACGAGCTTCCCGCCCATTCCCCATGCACGAGGTCTGCGCTGACCCAGGAATCGGTCCGCCGGTCGTATCGGCGGGAAACTGAATCGCTGTAGTAGTACCAGACGATATCATCAACAAGATACCCCAGCGTCGTCAGACCAAAAGACGCATCAAACCGGTCGAGCGGTACGATCGAAGGATCGGTGTTGACGCTTGCATCGATGACCTGGTCTTCCGGTCCAATGCTCAAAGCGGTATTGAGAGCATAATGAGCCGTATCCCCGCGTCCTACCTTCACCAGTACCGAGTAGACTCCCGGTGCTACCGTACCAAAATCAAAAGCTCCGAATTCATTGACGTTCGCGCGGTAGGCCGTGCCAACGATCGCGAGGTTCTCCACGGCAAATGCGTTCTCCTGAATGACACCGCTGTATTTACCCGGGATCGGGAGAGCGATGGTGTCTCCTTTTTCCGGAACTCCATCGCGAAGAATCACGGCACCATCGGCATGATCGATCTGAATGTAATTGTCCGCCAGGACAACCGAGTCGAGATTGAACACCCCGTTTGTATCGGCAACAACCGAATCAATCACGGCATTTTCATTCTCCCAGAAATCAGGAGAAACGATACGTATCTTCGCACCTGCAGCGGGCTTGCCTTCGGCCATTGCCACGATCCCGTTTGTGGTTTCCGAAGTAGCCCCGGCAAGGGAGTTGCCGTCCCCGGAACAACCGGGAAAAAGAAAGGCCGACAGAGCCGGAAGCAGAATAGATGCCCATTTCATGCCTGGTCTCCCTTGGATGGCAGCTTGCTTAGAGGTACCAGCTGAATATTCATATGATAGACGCGATCCGGGTCCGTGCACTCGCCCACAAAGGAAATGATCGACTGGCGAAATTCGCGTACCCTTTCCTTGATTATGTTGTAGTCTTCTTCATTGATGTTGAGTGTGATTGTGGAGATATCCCTGGCATGTCGCTCATGACGGTCCAGCGCTTCCCGGGCCAACTGAATGGTCGATTGCTGAAAAGAGTTTATCGCAAGGGAGTGCCATTGCGACCCCGTGGTGATCGCGCCATCGGTAAGAACATGCCGTCCGCTCTCATCGATGGCAATCAACTTCAGCCGAAGAAGCAGTGCGATGGCTTCCTTTGCCTGTTTCGTGCTGATCGGCGGGTTGAGCTGTTCGCCAAGCTCTCTGTACTTTTTGCCATAAAAGGAATAGAATTCAAGCAACGATCGGATAGCAGAGTTATACCAGTTTTTGTAGAACTCGTACTGGTCACTGGTCAGTGTAACCGAATCGTTTCCCTTGAGTTCCAGCATTTTCTCGAAGTATACCCGGCTTTCACGGTCCGATTTGGCTTTGGCGAAGAAGACCAGATTCTCAAAAAAAATCTTTTCGTTGCCCTCCAGCCCACAGAAATCGGCAACGATCTCTATGGAACTGTCGGCCAGGTGACGGGTCCCCATAATGATTTTGGCCAGATAACTGGCATCGATCCCCACTTTCAGCGCAAACGCGCGATACGAAAACCACGACTGCCTCTGCTTGCGGTCTTCGTAGTAATCCTTGAGGTACTCACGGTAATTGATATAGTCGAAAATCGATTTCATCGGGTATTTTTCCTGATCGTGGGATCATCCATGGTTCTAATATACCGTGAAAATACTGAAAAAGGGGGTTCGGTGAAGGAAAACTGTAGACAGGTTTGTCCACAGAATTGCCGGACATTGAGCATAAGGCTATGGTATGCCGGGTTTTGTGCAAGAATAGCAAGCTGTTCTGTCCACGATAGATAACACCTAACAAGAAATCATATAGCATGAAGAGCACAAGCTTTTCGCATACCTTGCAACTCTTTTGGCCTTAAATGGTGTTCTAAGCCGGCCATAAAGGAATATAGAGTAGTGTAGATAGGGGTTGTGGTATCAGCCCCGGATGAGGAATGCAACCTCCGAGGTAATGCCGACCCCTGTGGTACCTGATCGGGTCATTTACCTAACTCTTCATTGATTATGTAACGAAAAGCACGTTAGCTACAAGGACTCTACGAATGAACGGTCCCGTATTTACAAGAAGTTTCCTTTTGATCAGTTCTCTCCTGTTTTTTATTGTCGATACTATACCGGCGGAAAATATCGTCTATCCCGGCAATGCGGGGGTCGTTAATGCCGCGAGACGATATAATGCCGACAAAAACGGTGTGCGTGATGCGACCGATGAACTCACAAACGCCTGCAGGTCCGAAGGGTTCAATATTATCTATCTCCCGGCAGGTACCTATCTGGTAAGTGACAAAGTCTGGTTTCGGGGCGAAGGCTCAGGTACTGGGCCTATACTCCAGGGGCAGGGAGAGCATAAAACGGTGATCAAATTGAAACCGAACTGCCCGGGATTCCAAGACCCCGGTAACCCGAAACCAGTCCTTCAGACCGGAAGAGGGCATCCGACGAATTTCTCACGCGGGGTCCGTAACCTGACTGTCTTTGTGGGGAAGGGAAACCCGGGAGCAATTGGTATAGAGTTCATGTCCAATAACAATGGCCTGCTCGATCAAGTGTCAATTATCAGTGAAGATGGCCAGGGGAAATACGGGCTGGATCTGAAAATCGGCGACAACGGCCCCCTAACCGTCAGAAATCTCACTGTAAAAGGCTTTGATATAGGTGTAAACGGCATAAGCAGTAACACTGCGACACTTACCAATATCAATGTAGAGAATCAGAACGAGACGGGTATGTATGTCGCAAACCATCATTCTCTGTATGTAGAAAACTACTATAGCAAAAACAGTGTGATTGCCTTACATAACGAGTATATGATGGTATTGATTAACTCGACCCTTACCGGCGGATCACCGGATACGATGGGTATTTACAACCACTATTTCGGTCATCTTTTTGCACGGAATCTAAAGACCTCCGGATATAAAGGAGCGATATTGAACCGGAGCAGGCATTCAGGAACGAGCATTCAGGAAAGCGATGTTGATGAGTTCGTGAACTATGGAACGACCAGGCTTTTTAATGCAGCGCCGGAAAAATCGCTGAACCTTCCGGTCAAGCAACCACCCCTTCTTGAATGGGACCAGGATGTCGGTAACTGGTCAAGTGTAACCGCACATGGGGCACGAACCGGCAAGGCCGATAATTCCCAGCCTTTTCAAAATGCGATAGATGCAGGAAAAAAGACCGTGTATATTCCAGCGACTGACAAAAAATTTCAGTTGAGAAAACCGGTAATCATCCGTGGGGCCGTTGAGCGAATTGTCGGCTGTCCGGCAAAGATCATGGCCCCTGATGGTGACAATGGTAGCTTTGTCATCCGAGCGGGATCTTCGCCGGTTGTCTATATCGAAGACATAAGTGCAGTAGGCACGTCCGCAAAAAACCGGTTCAGGATAATACAGGAGTCTAACCGGACTGTCGTCATAAAAAGCGTGCAATGTTTCGAGCTCCGGGGTAACGGTTCAGGAGATGTTTTCGCTGTAGACCTTCAGGGACGGGTAACCTGCATGAATCCAAAACAGTCTATGTGGATTCGAGGGTACAATTCCGAGAAACAAAAAGAACTTGCAAAAGGAGAGGTCCTTCCCGAAGATGCCTTCAATCTTCAGAATACAGATGGTAATCTTTGGGTTCTGGGGTATAAATCCGAGGGTATCGGTATCAAGGTCAAAGCACTTGGAGGCAAAACTGAAGTGCTTGGTTTTTTCATGTATTCACCCTATCTTTCCGAAGGCGATACCTATCCACTCGTGGAGGTCGATAATGCACATTTCACCATGGCGGCATTCAGTCATGTCTGTCACGGTACGGATTGTGCTACCCGTCGATATAGCAGATACGTGCGAGAAAAACAACAGAGTATCTCACGCGTGCTGTTCGCCGACTCTCTTTACACGAGAAAGACGGTGCCACTGTACAACGCTTTAAACGGCAGATCGATGTCGGCGCAAAAGATGTCGCTTCCTGAGCGTGGAAATTCCCGCGCTCTAAAGATTGGTTTGTCCGCGGGAAATTCGGTCAGGGTCGAGGCAATACTCCCAGAAGCTGGTCATTACAGCATAGGAATCTACAACTCCCAGGGACGGCTCATGGGGCGAGCCGAGGGATGGAGCAGTCCGAATGGAACTATCGACCGGACCGTTGAGTTTGGCAGAGTGGGCAAGAGTGTCCATGTTATTGAAATTCGAACTGGTTCGAACGTGGTCGTATCCGAAAAGAAAATTCTGCGATAGTACTTTTGTCAAACTATGCGATTTTTTGATTATATGTGGTGCGGGGGATAGTTCCACTGCCCAGCCGGAGAATTGAGATCAGCAGCCGCCTGAAAACAGTCTCTCCGAGATTGAATAACCCCCACTCTCTTGGCATTCTCTGTTCAGTCTTCGCTCTACCCGGCTACCCGGTGCACCGGCGGCAGAAACCTGAAAACCCTGTCATGTGTTTCCAGGATGAACTCGGGTATGGTCCCGCCACCAGCATGTGATTTACTGCTACGGTAAATACCACCTCTATTGTACTGGAGACACCGAACCTTATGATGTGTGGACATCATCGGCTACGGTCTCCTGGACCAAAGGACCGGAAGTTTTCGACTGAAAAGCATATCAGGACCTAAAAAAAGGGGCCCCCGTTGCACCGGGGGCCCCTATGAATTGATGAGCGAGTTATTGGCTACCTGTCCAACAGAATAGATTCTACAGAGCCCTTTGAATCCGAGTACCGAACAATGCGAAGCCCGGGGGCGAGCCGACGGATCATGTCACTGGAGCCGAGCCGTTCACCTTTGATTGTGTACACGGCAGACTGTCGGTTCTTTGGCACTGAAGTCGAAAAATCGTATCGTAACGAGTTCGCAATTGGTGTATCATATGGGGTTTGAATGCTTTTGCCCTGCTTCTGAATGAAAATAGCATCAATCTTTACACCTGAAGAACGCGGTAATATGTTGAATGTGTGAGTACCCGCGCTCAGGTCATGGCTCATGTAGGGAAGACCGCCACCACTATGATAGCGGTCGTATCTGCCATCCCAGTGCCATTTGCCGAAACTTGCTTTTACCATTGTTTTTTCTTTGGTTCCATTATCGAACCAGCTCTTGACGTCGTTACATTCATCGCCGGGTGCGTCACTGGGACATCCGGTGTCGCCACGGTCACGGCGCCCATGAATACGCCCAACGTACTTCCCCGGCTCAGTGATCTCGAACGTGTATTCGAGGTGCCCACCGCTTCCACTGCCTGCATCGATGAAATATCCGGTTCCGAAGTACCCATCCTTCTTTGTTTGCAGTTTCCATCGACCAACCGCATCTTGGGATTCGACCTCAAAATATACCCCGTTTGGCAGGTAATGAGGGGTGCCTGCGGCAAATCCAGAAGTCACGCCAAGACTCATCATTACAGCCACGAATGCTTGAACCCTTTTCATATAAGCCCCCTGGTCATGATGGCGACGTAAATTTATCGCCGGTTAAGATACAGCACCCTTGCAAGAAATTCGCGGTAGGTACCACATGTCTAAGAATTACCCCCAGTAGGCAAGGTGCCCGATTTGTCGGGGTATCCGTTGAATAAAGCATACCATTTCGGATGCTTCGAAGCACGAGGTAAACTCAACAAGGCATTGCCGAATATGTCAGCAGTGCCGCATTGTTCTCCTGAGTCTTTCTCTTGCATTTTTGCACAGAATAGATCCCGAGGCCTTATTCTGCGTCGAGGTTCAGCATGCGGCTCGGTGTGCTCTCGCCCAGTACCTTAATAATCACACCTTTGCCTACCAGCGATGAGGCCGGATTGTGTACCTTCGTGCCATTGGCAAGATAATAGCCAGTCGGAGCGTTTTTCTTCACGAGAAAACCCGGGTGAATGCGTGTACGTTCCATGCGACGGACCTCTTCGGCTGTGTGGACGGACCCATTCATTTCTATTGGAGTATTCGGCTGCGTAATATCCAGTGCACCTCCTGGCTCTTTGTTATCCTTACGGGAACCAGTAAAAAAGGCGATCCGGTCGATCATGGCGAGTTTTGATCGACACGCAACGACAAACGTGTACACCTGACCAGCTTTCAGATCAAATGTTCCAATCCGAGGAGAACCATGTTCACGGTTTCCGGCCCAGTTCCATTGCGCCGTTTTGATCATGGTTTTTCCGGGACTTCCCCACGTACCTGGATAGTTTTCCATCCAGCAATGCAGGTCATTACACCAGTCACCTTCCTCGCATCCGATCGCTGCCGGGCCGTTCATTCCCCGGATCATGAACTTCATGGTCATGTCCTGCGAAACCTTGATTGGATACCGAAGCAGTCCTGTTGGGCTTCCACCGCTTTGTCCCTGGTCGGGATCATCGGCCGCACAGACATATCCATCGCCGATGTAATCTTCATTGTCCGCGTGATTTTCAGTCCAGACCTGCCATGGGCTCACTAAGTCGATAGCCTCTACTTCGATCAAAATACGCCCATTTTCTTCAAGAAAGATCTTCTGCTGAGCCGATGAAATGGACACAGTTCCAAATAGAAGTGCTGCCAGACAGATAGCGTAACGCATGGTAACCTCGCCGATTGGGGTGAGAGAATGCTTTCGGATATTCAAGGATTCAGTCTTGTGCCTCCTGTCGATAAGCTATCGTTAATTCGGTTGTATTGCTGGATGAATGGTATTTAAGAAAAGCAAGGTCTGCATTATGATAATAAGGGTTTAATGCTGCAACAGAGCTGACGTATCCTCCACGGGGACCAGGCCAATCTGCTGTTCATCGTGTATTTTCCCCTTCCACTACTTTGACACGTTTCTCTAAGGTAAGGGGTTTCCATGGCAAAGGCACCGAAAACAGCAATCAAGCCTACTCGGGTCGAAGACTATCCGGAATGGTACCAACAGGTAATCAAAGCATCGGATCTGGCCGAAAACTCACCTGTACGCGGGTGCATGGTTATCAAGCCGTGGGGGTACGGCCTGTGGGAAAATATGCAGCACGCACTCGATGCCAAGTTCAAGGAAACCGGGCATGTCAACGCGTACTTTCCGCTGTTCATCCCTAAGAGCTTTCTGGAAAAAGAAGCTGAACATGTGGAGGGATTTGCAAAAGAGTGTGCCGTGGTTACCCATCATCGGTTGGAGGCTGATGAAAACGGGAAGCTTGTGCCGGCGGGGGAACTCGAAGAACCTCTTATCGTGAGGCCGACCTCCGAAACGATCATCGGGGCGATGTTTTCCAAATGGGTGCAATCCTATCGTGACCTTCCGTTGCTTATAAACCAGTGGGCCAACGTCGTCCGGTGGGAGATGAGAACCCGGTTGTTTCTTCGGACCGCCGAGTTTCTGTGGCAGGAAGGACACACCGCGCATGCAACTGAAGAGGAGGCGTGGGAAGAGACGAGAAAAATGCTCGATGTTTACGCTGACTTTGCCGAAAACTACATGGCCATGCCGGTGATAAAAGGAGAGAAAACAGCTCTCGAGCGTTTTCCGGGAGCTGTTTCCACCCTGTGTATCGAGGCAATGATGCAGGACCGGAAGGCGCTCCAGGCGGGTACTTCACACTTTCTCGGGCGCAATTTCGCGAAAGCTTCGGAGATCAAATTCCTCAATGATCAGGGAACTGAAGAATACGCCTGGACAACCTCATGGGGAGTTTCCACTCGCTTGATCGGCGCGTTGATTATGAGTCACAGCGATGACAACGGGCTGATGGTGCCGCCGCGACTTGCGCCCACGCATGTAGCTATCCTGCCGGTGATTCACGGTGATGAACGCAAAAGCGAGGTAATGGAGTATTGCGAAAAAGTGGTAAGGGAACTCAGGGATACTACCTATAATGGTAGTTCACTGCAGGTAACACTCGATACCCGGGAGGCTCGGGGAGGAGACAAAGCCTGGTCCTGGGTGAAGAAGGGTCTGCCGATCTGGGCGGAAATCGGTCCCCGGGATATCGCAAAAGATGCAGTTTTCGCAGCTCGAAGAGATAAGGAACGATGGGGAAAATGGAGTTCCCCGCGAGCGGAGTTTGTGGCTTCGGTGCCGAGAATTCTCGATGAAATTCAACAGGGCATGTTCGAACGCGCCCGGGATTTCCGTGCGCAGCATACGGTTGAAATCAATTCCAAAGATGACTTCTACGATTTTTTCACCGCCAAGAGCAGGAAAAAACCTGAAATCCACGGCGGCTTTGCGCTTTCGCACTGGTCAGGTGATCCGGCAGTCGAAGAGCAGATACGCAACGACTTGAGCGTATCGATTCGCTGCATTCCATTCGATCAGCCCGACGAAGAGGGGACATGCGTAATCAGTGGCAAGCCGAGCAAAAAACGCGTGGTATTTGCCAAGGCTTACTAAAAGACCACTCAGAAATGTCCAGGAACCAACCGCATTCCTGGACACTTCTCCATCCTCCTGTCTCCACAGAAAGCGTTAGCGAGGTCTATTTCCCCTGGCGCGCTTTTTGCCTGTGTTCCGTTCTCACATAAAGAGGAGCACGGAAATGTATGGTTCTGATGCCACCATTCAATCGGTCGAAGAATACCTCGAGAGTCTGCCTCCGGAGAAGCGGAGTGAGCTGGAGAAGGTTCGGGAAGTAATCCTGAGGAACCTGCCCGAAGGCTATCAAGAGGCCTTTGCGTGGGGAATGATTACCTACCAGGTACCGCTGGAGCGATACTCTGATACGTACAATGGTAAACCATTGATGTATGCCGCTTTGACCGCGCAGAAAAAACATCATTCGCTTTATTTGACCGGGATTTACCTTTCCGAAGAAGATCGGGAGAACTTTGAGCAGGCGTATAGGAATACCGGAAAGCGGTTCGATGCGTCAAAATCCTGCGTTCGATTCAGAACTACCGATGACCTTCCTCTCGATCTGATCGCAAAAGAGATTGCGTCCCTGGATGTTCCAGCATTTATTGAGAAAACCGAGCAGGTATTGTCCAAGCCCCGGAAGAGACGTTCAAAGTCGAAGTGAGAATGCAGGCGGCTTGTACCTCGTCTTACAGGAGTTTTTACCATGACTCTCGAGCTTCAGTTTTTCAATATCTGGGCGGTACTTGTGGGTATCGTGAGTAACATGGCGATAGGTGCCCTCTGGTATTCTCCGGTACTCTTCGGCAATGCATGGCTTACCCTGGTGGGGAAAAAGTCCGAAGACATAAGCGATGCCGAAGGGAGCGCG
>JBEPYC010000104.1:0-1963 GCA_041641555.1 Chitinivibrionales bacterium
CACAAGTACTTACTATTCAACAGGTTGGGACTACGATACGAGCGATTTCAGGGAGTATGTCTACCAATATGAATGGGAAGATACCGATAGCGGGGTCCTGGTTACCTACCGTGATCTGCACGTGACGCCGGGAGTGTATATCGTTGGTGAATTTGTCGGAAACGATGCCTCGCTCCGGGACACACCCGTGCTCTGGCTTGCCTACCCCGCCACTGAAGGTCACTCCACGGTGCTCTCACGGGACACGGCCACCGGGGACTCGGTCACGATAGCGGTGATGGGCACCAGCCAAGCCTTCTACCACAAAAGCGACGGCCCCCTGCCGATCAGGTACTACGACTGTTATCTCTACCGCGAAACCACCGGCGAATCGGAAATCTACTACTACTACCACCCATCGTTTGGCGCCCTGGGGTATCTTCGGTACAATAGCGGCAAACTTCGCACAAGCTATATCCTGGAGAGCTTCTCGAGCCGGTGAAATGATAGTGCCTTCCTTCCTTGCGAAGGCGTGGAGGACGAAAGTGCCGAACGCAATTTTCTCTGTTCAGGCTCCCGATTGAAGAAAGCCTCCTATTAGGTTTGTGAAACATAATGTTTCAAACTTAAGACAGCATCACCGCGGGAGCTTTTCAACAGAATTTCTTCAAAAAAGTGGAACAATACTCCCGCTGACCGGTCCAACCTTACAAGACCCGCCTGAACGGCGCCCAGGCGATCTTGGAATCCGAAGCGGTTTTTCGGTAGCATTTCATTTCTTTCCAGGGAGTTACCTATGAAACGGTCACGCGTTGTCCTATCGGTCGCTGTCGCCATGTTCCTGATTGCTTTCGGATGTTCCAGATTCCGCTGGGGAGCCCCCTTCCAAACCAAAGCCCGGGGAGAAAACGAACCAAGTCACTGCTAAACCACCAGTTACCGAGAAGAACGAGTCGGGTGCACTCACGGTTGTCGAAGAAAAAATGGCCCCGCGCCAACGGAACTCGCCGCGGATGTCATCGGATTCCCCGAATGCCCGGCCTCCTCAGCGCAGGCACACCCGCGAATTACTCCAATTCAAATCTCTGGGCAAATCTCTCCACAGCCGGGGAACCGTCCGGATGGACTTCGCCGAATCTTGTGTTGCACCCACCCCGTACCCGGAACAGGTACACCATGGTCAGTTCAACACCGAAGCCTATGATTTTATTGAGGAAAACCAGTTTGTGCGGGTGATGGACAAACCGCTGTCGACATTCTCGATCGATGTCGATGCCGCCTCGTACAGTAACGTGCGCAGGTTCCTGAAAAACAATCAGTTACCTCCTGTCGACGCGGTTAGAATCGAAGAGATGATCAATTATTTCTCCTACGATTATCCGCAACCCTCCGGAAAGCACCCGTTTTCGATTACCGGTGAAATAGGCCCCTGCCCCTGGAACACAAACCATAAGCTCGTGCATATCGGTCTTCAGGGAAAACAAGTTGCCACCGAAGAGCTGCCGGCGTCAAATCTGGTGTTTCTTCTCGATGTCTCAGGGTCGATGAATTCCCCGAGCAAGCTTCCGCTGCTCAAAAAGGCGCTCATTATGCTTACCGAAAACCTCCGCTCCCAAGACCGGGTGGCGATTGTTGTCTATGCCGGGGCGGCGGGTCAGGTGCTCGAATCGACACCCGGAAATCGCAAAAGAGATATCATCGGCGCACTGGAACGACTCTCGGCCGGAGGATCGACCGCGGGCGGTGCAGGAATTCACCTGGCCTACAACGTGGCGGCCGAAAATCTGATCTCCCACGGAAACAATCGGGTTATTCTTGCCACCGATGGCGATTTCAACGTGGGCGCTTCATCCGATGGCCAACTGGTGCGCATGATCGAAACAAAGCGCAACCAGGGCATCTTTCTTACCGTTCTTGGCTTTGGTTCCGGGAACTATAAAGACAGCAAGATGGAAAAACTGGCCAATAAGGGCAACGGCAATTA
>JBEPYC010000104.1:1973-11149 GCA_041641555.1 Chitinivibrionales bacterium
TGATATCCTGGAGGCAAAAAAGGTGCTGGTCACGGAAATGGGCGGAACCCTTCTGACGATCGCCAAGGATGTCAAACTCCAGGTCGAATTCAACCCTTCGAAGGTCGCCGCCTATCGTCTTATCGGCTATGAAAACAGGAAGTTAGCCGATCAGGATTTCAACGATGACACCAAGGATGCCGGAGAGCTGGGCGCCGGTCATACGGTTACCGCTCTGTATGAGATTATCCCGGCAGGAGTTCCCGTAAGCGATGTCCCCGGCGTGGATCCGCTGAAATATCAAGAGGTTACGAAATCCGCTCCGACTGCCGATGGAGAACTTCTGACGGTCAAATTCCGGTACAAGCGCCCGGACGAAGACAAAAGCAACCTGATCGTAGCGGTTGTGCACGACACCGAAAACAAATCACTCAGCACAAATTTTGAGTTCTCCGCCGCTGCCGCCGGATTCGGCATGCTTCTTCGGGACTCCAAATTCAAAGGGGACCTGACCTACAAAGACATCACCCATATGGCCAGGGCTTCCCAGGGCCCCGATCGGCACGGCTATCGATCGGAATTCATTGGCCTGGTTCAACGAGCAGAAGTCCTTGCAAATAAACGAGTCAGCGCGAAATAGCATGAGTGGATGATGCCCCCCTAACTATGGGGGGCAGGGCATCTGTATTATCCCTCGCGAACGGGCAGAAAGGGCACGGCCTTTCGGATGACCGTGACCCACGAAGTACTCAGATAAGCCAGGGTCATCAGCCAGGCGGCGATATTGCCGACAAAGATTCCGGCCGGACCAATCACGTACCCGGGAGCGCCGGCGAAAAGAAGCATTGTCCCCACGGAGATCATCGAAGCCAGGTAGGTAGTTTCTCCCGCAAGAACCGCCATCGGTTTCTTCTGCACCGCCGCTCGCCCTTCGGCGAATGAGCGCAAGCCCACCAGAAGGGGAAAAGGCAGAAGGGCCAGCCCGGTCCATCGTATGAGCCCAAGGTCACCGGGCGGAATATGCTGAATACCCAGGAAATACCACTGGGCCAGAAGCGGAATCTGCATTACAAATGGCAAAAGGCCCAGTATGAGTCCGGCAGTGACCACGAAACGCCGCTGAGGTCCTCGCTCCCGATCGGCAAACGCCACCACCATCGCCTGCATCCTCGTGGCCGAAACCGCGATCGGTCCCACAACCACGGTGACCACGGAGTAGACCGGAAGCACGCGCTCGGGATCCGGGGCGCGCGCCACGAGTCCCGCCATGATCCAGTCGCTGAATGCGACAAGCACTTTCCCGATCGAAAAAGTGCCCGCAAATGCGATCATGGTCAGTGCCCCCGGCACCGGGGTGCCGTCATCGGGAAGCCCCCGGACATAGGGAGCAGCCAGGGCGGTCAGGCCAATCACCTCCAGCACCACCGGAGCGATCATGCAGAGCATCGCCCACTCCACCCCGACCAGACCGATCCTGACAAACACCGCGGACATGCCCAGCGTGGCAAGTATCCTGACGATCGTGGCACCATAGGCTTTCAGCGTAGCGTGGTGGAGAAACAGCGAGGCGAATGCAGGGAGCCGCAGCGCAAAGAGAAACTGCACGGGAATGGCCAGAAGAAACGCCGATTGCGCATTCCGTGCAATAACCGGCGGGAGACCCATCACCTTATAAAACAGAAATCGGGATACCGGTGGAAGGTTCAACAGGCAATGGACCGTGGTCAGCCCGGCGATGATAATCAGCGTGACCCGGGAGAATTTACCGTGTCCCTTGCGGGTACGACCATAGACCATTCCGGCGGTAAGCAACCCCGCGGAGAACGATCCAAGAAAAAAGTTGATTCGATTTGCCTGGGCAAGCCCCGCGAATCCCAAGGCGCCATCGGGGCCACTGGATGCAACCATGGCTACAAGATTATGCGTAATCCCCTGACTGAATATCTGCAGCGCAAGCGGTATAAAGTAGGCGGCCAGCTCGCGCTGGCCGACAGGTTTCTCATTCATGGTGTCCTAAAATAGGTTTCCGGGAGACACGAGTTGCTGAGCTGAATCACAGATCCAGGGCACACGGGCCGCCTTCATCGCTCCAGCTTCTGCTCGAGAAACAGAAGCATACTCTCCCAGGAATCTTTGGCGGCCTGTTTATCGTAGGCCACTCCCCTGCTTTTGTCATTTCCTGATCCCGGGTTGGTGAAACTGTGGACGGCATTGCCGTAGAGAACCACTCGCCAGTCCGCGTCAACCGCCTGCAATGCCTGGGTCAGCGCCTCGAACGTGGAATCCGGCACCATGGGGTCATCGGCACCATGAAGGACAAGGACTGCCGAAGAAAGATCTCCGAGGTCGCTGGAGTCGATTTCGGGAAGACCTCCGTGAAAGCTTGCAACGGCATGCAGGGGCGCGCCCGCAAAGGCCAATTGCAGAACCGATGTCCCCCCGAAGCAGAAACCGATTGCCCCAAGGCGGCTGCTGTCGACCATGGTCATTGCCGCGAGGGTGTCGAGCCCGAGCCTCGCCCGAGTGTGGATCAGTTCAGTTCCCCGAACGGCTCCGGCCCACTCACCGGCCTGTTTCGGGTCAGTTGTCGTTTTGCCTTCGCCGTACATGTCGACCGCGAGAACCACAAAGCCTTCCCGTGCCAGCGAATCGGCCATTTTTTTGGCGAATTCATTGAGCCCCCACCACTCATGCACCAGCACGACCCCGGGGCGCTGCTGGTTTCCCTTGGATTTGTACACCAGATAGCTTTGAAAATCAATTGTGTCTTGTGAATACTCGACGGTTTGCGTGACAAGTTCCGCCTGAACCAAAGAAAATGCGGCCAGTATCAGTGCAACCGAGAAAAATCCCACAGCTTTCATGTGACGGCTCCTTTCGAGGCAATGTGAAAAGGAGCAAAGGATCAATTTTCGTGCCGGATGATCGCGCTTTTCAGGTTGGAGCGTTGGATCCGCTGGGCCAGGAGGCGGCACAGAAAAAGTGCGTAATGGGGTTTTCTCTTGAGAGCACCGACAAACTGTTTTTTTGATACCATTATCAGCACGCCATCGGTTGATGCCCTGACCATTGCACTTCGCCGATTATTCAGAAGAAACGACATTTCTCCCATGAAGATGTCATCGGGGGTGAGGGTCGAAACGGTGGTTTCATTGACGACAATGTCGTAGTGACCTTTTACAATGTAGTACAGAAAATCACTCGACTCCCCTTCGGAAAACACCGTCTGGCCCGCTCGAAGGTGTGTCGGTTCGATATTTTCGAACAATCCCGGTTTAATCTCACCTTCATCTTCTTCGTAGGTGATCTCGAATTGTACTTCGTTGCCCTTTTCGTTGAAGGTGAGGTTATCGGTGACCTGCCGGGACACCAGAATGCCTCGTCCATGTAGTTTGTAGAGGTTCTCCGACTCCGAAGCATCTTTGATGTTACGCCAGTCAAACCCATCGCCTTCATCGGCAATGGTGAAATGCGAGCTGGTCGGTCCAAGCCGGTATTCGAATGTCACTTTCCGGGCCCCGACCTTCGGGTCACTGCACTTCTGGGCGATCAATCCGCTGATCGGTTTTTCCTGTTCAAGCCAGGCGGTTTTTTCCGCATAGGTGATACCGCAGTTACCATGTTCAATAGCGTTTATGAGCAGTTCGTTGAGTGCAAGATTCAGGTGGACACGTTTTTCTGCATTCAGCCTGTTGGCATTGTACAGAAAATTGCACACGAGGTTAACGTAGCAGCTGGCTACGGTGAAATCGTTTTCGAGTCTGAACGAGCCGGAGATATTGCCGACAATATCGGCACCGATTTCCCGCTGAAAGAGTATACGCCGATTCGACTGGATGATCTCGATCACCCGGGGTAACTGCAGCGAAATGTCTTTGTAACAAAGGACCGCGATAACATTTGCGCCCCGGGATCGCTCCAGCTTGTGAGCTTCATCGTAGGTCTCACAAAAAGCGATTACGCCTCCATGAAGCAGCCAGGGGTCGCTTTTGAGCGTCCCAAGAAATGCTTTGGCATCGATAAGCCCATCGGAGAAATTAAGGAAGACAAGCTCGGGCATCTCAACACTGAGATGTTCTATAGCCTTGGGAACATCCTCGAGCACATCGAACCCAAACAGCGAGCCAGATCCGAGCAGTTGCTCGATTCGCTCGACCAGATCACGATCAGACGTCACAAAGGGAATATTGTTCATGAAAAAGTGCAACCCATCTGCAGCGTGTTTTGCGAATTGACTCTCCCGACGTTCCTCTGAAGAAAAACAGATCGGAATCGCTCAGACTTCCGATACCTCCCAGCGCTCATCTATCCACAATGACACCACGGTGGTATCTTTCATCCGTTCAGAAAGAAATGCTTTTGCTTTTTCCAGCTGTCTTACCTGTTCTGATTTCGGGGCCGGATTACCCTGGCAGTCAAAATGGCCGATAATAGCGATAACTTTCGAGCCGTGTTTTCCGGTTGAGAGCTCTGTCCGTTTGAGAATCGATTCGACAGCCGCAGGGTCTGCCTGCGAAGCAAGAATTTCGCAGGGCCCTGCATCAGTTATCGTATCGACAAAATCAGCGTGAAAGTTACGAAGCATGTAGTCGATTACAGGAAGCTGGGTTCGACCATCCATGCAGTTGATTGCGGTGACGAATACCTGGCCGGCGCTCATTCTCACTCCTCCGAACTAAAGGCATGTACCAAGATGCACCCACCTGTTCCGGCTCTGCCGGCGTTAGAGATATCTTGGTTCGCCACACAGCTTAAAGGTATCTTCGCGGAAAAAAGAATGCAAGGATGCATTGGCGGGAGGCAGGGCCGGGCACTGGGAGGAAGTGATTTCCAGGAGCCGGAATGCAGGCTTAGCAACACTCACTCAGAGCGCTTCGAGAACGCGCGCGAAGATTTTCACGGCTTTGTCGATATCTGCCTTACTCACAGTCAGCGGTGGCAGAAACCGGACGGTATTATAGCCCGCCCGTATAACAAAGAGCCCCGCATCCTTGCATTTACCAACCACTGACACAGGATCCGCATCTCTGAGCCGAATTCCGGTCATCAGCCCCGCCCCGACGACTTTTCCACAGGTTGCGGGGTTAAGCTCTGCGATTTCCTGCAGTTTACTTTGGAGGTACGTTCCCTTTTTCCGTACATCGGCAAGAAAAGACTTTTTCGCGACAGTTGAAAGAACTTCGGCCCCAAGAGCACACGCAAGCGGGTTCCCACCAAAGGTGGTACCGTGATCTCCCGGCGCAAGAACACTCACAAACGCTTCTTTACTGACAACAACCCCAAGCGGCAAACCGCCGCCAACCGGCTTTGCAAGCGTCATCAGATCCGGTACTACGCCCAATTGCTCGTAATACCACAGCGTTCCTGTTCTTCCCATGCCGCACTGAATTTCATCGAAAATGAGTGCAACCTTGTTCGTGTCGGCATACTCCCGCAGGAACCGGAGAAACTCCCCGGAAGCCTGATTCAAGCCCCCTTCACCCTGCAGCGGCTCGACAATAACTGCGGCGAACTCGTGCTTTGCAAGTACCTTCTGTGCCGCTTTGATATCGTTGTAGGGAGCGTAGTGAAAACCCGACGGCATGGGGCCGAAATTCTTGTGGAACTTCTCCTGAGCCGTCGCGGCAAGTGCACCGTAGGTTCGTCCATGAAATCCATCGCGGAACGACAGAACATGGTATTTCTTTTTCGAGATCTGACTGGCCCATTTCCGTGCAAACTTGATAGCCGCTTCAACGGCTTCGGTTCCGCTGTTGCACAAAAAGACCTTGTCCCCAAAACTGTGCTTCACCAGCAACCGAGCCAGATCGATCTGGGATTGCGTGTAATAGTAGTTGGAAACATGAAGCAGCTGCTTTCCCTGTTCCCTGAGCACTTTGAGAAGCGACGGGTGCCCGTGCCCAAGTGCGGTAACCGCGATCCCTGAGCCGAAATCGAGATATTTCTTGCCGTTTTCGTCGTAGACGTACATCCCTTTGGCTTTGACCATTGCAGGGACATTCCGAACGTAGGTCGGAGCGAAATAGGCGTTTGGATCCAATGCCATGTATAATTCCCCTCTGGATGCACGCGGAAGCACGTGCATAAGCTGCACGGATTGAGATAATTCAGCCGGAAAGCAGGGAAAAAATAATTGATGAATATTGTCTCGGGCATACCTCGGGGGTTTTCTGTAGAATCCATTTCCCCCCTTCGTATGCACCCGTGATGTCTTCTGAGTTTTGTCGTGCGAAACGACGAGAATAATGATATACTGTATAGTGGGGGTGGTCCGCCTGCTTCCGGGTTCTGATCACGACGTATTTTATTGCTTAGCTGAATCATGTAAGATAGCAAACGATGGGCATCCAGAACTTAAGCGCTCTAATGACCAGTTCCGACAACCGATCCGCCTCATCAGGGTTTACCCTCATTGAGGTTGTTTTGGTCTTAGTAATATCAGGAATTCTCGCTGCAGCAGCAATTCCCGTCATGACCGGCATGTACAACCGGACCCGGATAAGCGGTGCTGCGGATCTGGTTACCGATGTTCTTGAGCATGCCAAAGGCCGGGCCAAAGCCAATCCAATCGCCTATTGCGGGGTGTATTTCGAATACGGTACCAACAGGTACTATATCTTCGATGATGTCAATAAGAACAGAAGTTACGACAGCAATGACTCTATCCGTAAGAGAGAAGACTTGGGCGGACCGTTTGAATTCACGGCATCATCATCGGATCCTCTTCCCAATCAATCGGTTATCTTCCGGGCGGACGGGGCTGCAGTTGCGGCGGGTGAAATCGATATCCAGCTGGGCTCGAAAACACGCACCATAGGCGTTTCTTCGGCAACAGGGTTTATTCGGAGGCTATGAATGGCTCACGCACGATTGAATAACATATACAAACAGGACGGGCTTTCACTTGTCGAGGTGCTCATAGCGATGGTTATTGTGGGTGTATGCGTGGTGGCGTTTCTTCAGACCGAAGGAATGAAATGGAGTGTGTTCAATCAAAACCAGCAACTCAACCGGGCTATCAAAATGATGGAAAACTCGGTGGAATCCTGGAAGATCACCATACGCTCCAACCCAAACCTCTTGCCTTCACCGGGATTTGTCGATTCCCTCACCCAGGGCGATATCACGCTCTACACGCGTTTCGATGAGGCCATAAATCCGCACGGAGACACGCTCGACCTTGTACGCAAAATGGATATGAAAGCGATCTGGAAACGCGAAACAGACGGTGGCTCACTACCCGATTCTCTCGAAACAAGTACCTATATTGCCAGTGATTTCTAAGGATGCACAACCAATGCAGCGTGGTTTAACGCTGGTAGGCCTGATGATCGCAATGGCGGTATCATCCGTAATCGTCATGGCTGTGGCCATGCTGCTTAAAACCTCCGTTCGCAGCTATTCGGCTCAAAAAGAGATTCGTGACACCGAGTTTACCTCATCGGATGTCGCTCGAACTCTGGGCGATGTGATATCCGAAGCCGGGGGCGGTATTCCACTGGCAATCGATAGTATCATCTCCGTCAGCACCAACGGAGAGACCTTGACCGTTAAGTACAATCTGCTCGGAGGTATGTTGGTTGCCCCCGAAAACGATGTCGGAGATAATATCATAGAGGTCGAAGATGCCCGGTGGTTTTTCGGGCTCAAAAATCTGAAGTATCTTGCCGACGACGGCACCGTGTATGACATATCCATAGACACCACCGAGAATACCGGCAATTTCATTAACGGTGTCGATACCACTCGCCTCACCTGTGGGTACACCGAAATGGGATGCGGAGAAATGGATTCCATTGCCCTGACCAGTCCCATCGATTTGCAATACAACGAATCCGTCTACGCTCAGGAAATCCGCCGCTACTGGGTAGACCACAGCACCGACCGACTCATACAGGAAATAGACGGCGTGGCCACTCCTCTGGCCGATGGAATCGAAGAGGTTTCGTTCACGTTTTATGACTGGAGCGGCACCACCCAGACCGATTTCAACCAGATGGCGACGTGCAGTTTAGTAGTCATTGCCAAAGGATCGCATGAGGCCGGCTACTCCGGCACCAGTGACCAACACCGACGAGACACGACAGCCCGCCTGCTTCTCTTGAGGGGCACGCGACTGTAACGAACTCCTTTTCTACCGGAGTAGGATTATGAAACCAATGCTCAACGAAGAACGAGGGTACGTTCTGGTAATGTCGACGATCATTTTACTGGTGGTCGCCGGACTCACTCTGGTTATGACAAATTCTTTGTCAAACGAAGTCCAGGGGACCATGCAACTTCGGGCCCAAATCAAATCCCGTTTTGCAGCCGAAGGTGTTCTGGCACTGGTGATGCAGGAAGTTTACGATGGGAACGCAGCCAAGTACGTGCCCAACGGACACAGCGTTGAAATAATAAAGGTACGAAGTCAGCAGTCCATCAACTCTATCGAGTGGGGCAGAGTCACCCAGGAAGTCTACGAAGGTCTGGCCGGCTCCTCGATTGCCGACCTGGAAACCGATCCTCGCTTCGGTACTAACCCGACCCACCTGAGCAACACTGCTCAACTCGGGCATGTCACGTACAAAAAGGATGGCGTGATCTACGGGCGGCGTATCAGAGGATATTTGCATCCTCCCCAGGACGGCAACTATCGGGTGGATGTCTGCTATGAAGGCACAATAGACATTCAGATTAACCCCAATGGTAAGGACCCGTTTGGAAAGCAATCGCAGCTTGCAGGCACCCGTGCTACGGGAGAAACCGGCGGCAACCATAAGACGGCTTGTCAATTCAATCTGGATCAGTTCACTCTCGCAGGCCTCTCCAGTGACAAGCAATACTATTTCGAGATTCTGCAAACGCACACCGACGGCGTAGTGACGCTTCGCTGGGAACTCCCCGATGGAAGCCTTCACGCTATTTCGGGTGACTACATGTCCGCGTATCGTATGTCGGATCCTCCCTATACCTCGGAAGTATCCAATGTTGTAACAGCCAGTGATACGACTCGCGACACTATCATAGGAACATTAGTCGATACCGTCTGGGATTTTGATGGCGATATTATTGTTGACTATGGGGTGATCCCGCGCTCCGACGGCACCTTCAATGTGACAGCATCAGGGCACAAAGTAAACTCCGACCAGCAGCATCTCGCATCCCTGAGCAACTCCTATAATCCTGGTCGTGAAACACGGCTCGATATACTCTGG
>JBEPYC010000105.1:0-11111 GCA_041641555.1 Chitinivibrionales bacterium
AGCAGTGATGGAGCCATGGGATGGGCCTGCTGCCCTGGCTTTTACCGACGGAGTGAAAGTGGGTGCCACACTCGACCGCAACGGGCTTCGACCCGCGCGGTACGTCGTAACCAAAAGTGGCAAGGTGGTTATGGCGTCTGAAGTCGGGGTGTTGGATATCGACCCCGAAGATGTCCTGCGGAAGGATCGGCTGGCTCCGGGAAAAATGCTTCTGATCGATACCGAAACCTCCCGCATCGTAAATGATCACGAGATTAAATCTGCCATTTCCCGTCAGCGTCCGTATCGCCGATGGCTCGACACAAATCGCATTGAGCTTCATGGGCTTTTCCAGTCACCTGAAGCCGTAGAGGTGGAATCTCACTCGCTTCCGATTCGGCAGAAAGCATTCGGATATTCACTGGAAGACCTCAATATGATTATGGCTCCAATGGCAATCAATGCGCAGGAGCCGGTCGGCTCCATGGGTAATGATTCGTCACTGGCCGTGCTGTCGGATCGGCCCGTGTTGCTCTACAACTATTTCAAGCAGTTATTTGCGCAGGTCACCAACCCTCCAATCGATCCATATCGCGAGAACCTGGTGATGTCGCTGATGAGTTTCATTGGGCGTGAAGCAAATCTTCTCGATGAAACTCCGGAGCACTGCCGGCAGCTCAAACTGCCGCATCCCATTCTCACCAACGAAGATATGGAAAAGATCAGGAAGGTCGACTACCGGGGCCTTCGCTCGGCGGTCATCCCGATGTTTTTCGAATGCGCAGACGGCCACGGGGATCTGGCTTCGGGTATCACCACGATGTGTAAAGAGGCGGAGAAGGCAATCGATGCCGGCTGCTCTCTGTTGGTTCTGAGTGATCGAGGTATGGATGAAGGAAAGGTTCCCATTCCAGCGCTTCTGGCAACATCTTCTATTCATCATCATCTGGTCAAGGCAGGTCGCCGACATTTGGCCGGCTTGATAGTCGAGACGGGCGAGGCCCGTGAAGTCATGCATTTTGCCACCCTTATCGGGTATGGTGCGAGTGCGATTAACCCCTATCTGGCTTTCGAAACAATTGCCGACATGAAAAACCGCGGATCGCTTCCCGAAGACCTTGAGCTGGAGTCGGCAATTACCAATTACATCACTGCCATAAAAAAGGGGCTGCTCAAGATCATGTCCAAGATGGGAGTTTCGACCATCCGAAGCTACCGAGGGGCACAGATTTTCGAGGCGATAGGCCTCAACACTATGCTGGTCGATCGCTATTTCCCCGGAACGCCTTCACGAATCGAGGGGGCGGGGCTGGAGGAGATCGCCATGGAATCGTGTCGCCGGCACGACAACGCATTCGGTTACGAAACCAAAGAGGACCTGCTGCTGGATTCCGGTGGTGATATCCATTATCGACGATTTTCCGAGCGGCATGTGATCAGTCCCGAAGCAATTACGCTTGTTCACCAGGCGATTCGCACCGATGATTATCAGGCCTTCAAACAGTTCTCAGCTCATGTCAATGAGGCAAGCGAGCAGCACTGCACGCTTCGGGGACTGTTCCGTTTCAAAAAAGGAAATCCGATTCCGATCGACGAGGTTGAACCGGCCGAAAAAATTGTGAAACGGTTTGTGTCGGGTGCGATGTCCTTTGGGTCGATCAGCAAAGAGGCGCATGAAACCATCGCAATTGCCATGAATCGCCTGGGCGCTGCAAGCAACTCGGGTGAGGGCGGGGAAGACGAAGAGCGTTTCAAACTGCTTCCCAACGGCGACAGCAAAAAAAGTATGATCAAACAGGTGGCATCCGGCCGATTTGGGGTGAC
Source organism: Chitinivibrionales bacterium (assembly GCA_041641555.1). GTDB lineage: Bacteria > Fibrobacterota > Chitinivibrionia > Chitinivibrionales > WJKA01 > JBEPYC01. Next base: position 1,804 of record JBEPYC010000105.1, read on the forward strand.
AAGTCATTATCTGGTCAATGCCAAAGAGCTGCAGATCAAAATGGCCCAGGGAGCGAAACCGGGTGAAGGTGGGCAGCTTCCGGGACACAAGGTCGACAAAGTTATCGCCCGGGTGCGTCATTCTACCCCGGGTGTGATGCTTATCTCTCCTCCTCCTCACCACGATATCTACTCCATCGAGGATCTGGCGCAGCTGATCTTTGACTTGAAAAACGCCAACCGTGACTCACGGGTGTCAGTAAAACTGGTGTCGGAAGTGGGCGTAGGTACGGTAGCCGCTGGGGTGACCAAGGGTAAGGCTGATATGGTCCTGATAAGTGGCCACGATGGCGGAACGGGTGCTTCGCCGATTTCTTCGATAAAGCATGCAGGTATGCCCTGGGAGATTGGCCTTGCCGAAACCCAGCAAACCCTTGTAATCAACAAGCTTAGGAATAGAATTCGTGTACAGACGGATGGAAAGCTCTGCACCGGACGCGATGTCGTCATCGGCGCGCTTCTGGGAGCCGAGGAGTTCGGCTTCGGAACGATGAGTCTGGTGGCGATGGGGTGTATTATGATGAGGAAATGTCATCTGAATACCTGTCCGGTCGGAGTGGCGACTCAGGACGAGCGCCTTCGCAATCGTTTCATGGGCAAACCCGAACACCTGGTCAATTTCATGCGTTTTGTAGCGCAAGAGGTCCGAGAGTACATGGCCCAGCTTGGTTTCAAAACGTTTGATGAAATGGTCGGGCGGGTGGAGATGCTCGAGGTGGAAGATGCTGTTGAGCACTATAAATCAAAAGGCCTTGATTTTACACGAGTTCTGACACCCATCGAAGTGCCTGCGGGGGCCACCCTTTATTGTACCGACACTCAGGACCATGATTTCTCGCTCTGCCTTGATCAGGAGCTTATCGAGCAGTCTAAACAAGCATTGGACAGCAAGCAGAAGGTATCGATATTCGCCTCGATTCGCAACAAACATCGAACGGTAGGCGCGACTCTAAGTGCTGAGCTTTCAAAACGTTATGGTTCGAAAGGGCTCGCTCCCGATACGATCCACTGCAAGTTCAACGGCTCTGCAGGCCAGAGTTTCGGCGCTTTTCTCGCACGAGGGATAACCTTTGAGCTGGAAGGTGATGCCAATGACTACTTCGGTAAGGGTCTATCCGGTGGAACCTTGATCGTATATCCCCAGAAATCAACGACCTTCCGTCCGGAGAACAACATCATCACTGGCAATGTCAACCTGTTCGGTGCAACCGCAGGTCAGGCCTATATCAACGGTATGGCCGGAGAACGGTTCGGGATCCGAAACAGCGGAGCCATGGCGGTTGTCGAAGGAGTCGGCGATCATGGTTGCGAGTACATGACCGGTGGTGTGGTGGTTGTACTTGGTCGGACGGGAGTCAATTTCGCCGCCGGTATGAGTGGTGGAATCGCCTATGTGCTCGATGAGGACCAGTTGTTCGATACCCGGTGTAATCTGGAGATGGTCGATGTCGAACCGGTCCTTGCCAAGGAGGACAAAGACCAACTGGTGGGTCTTATCAAAAACCACGTCGAGCTGACTGGAAGTGAATATGCCGGGCGGATACTTCGCGATATCACTGAGATGCTTCCAATGTTTGTCAAAGTTATGCCCATCGATTATCGTCGGGCACTCGAGCGGATAAAGCAAGAAGAGTCGATGGGAAATGAAACCGCGGCAATGACAGAAGAAGTGTACGGATAATCAGGAGCAGGAGAACATAGATGGGAAAAGCCACAGGATTTTTGGATTTTAAGCGGGTCGGCCCTCAGTATCGGCCTGTTGAAGAGCGGGTGAAGGACTTCAAGGAGTTTACTATTGCTCCTGCTGAAGATGAGTTGAGCCGACAGGGCGGGCGCTGCATGGATTGCGGCATTCCTTTTTGCCACAGCATGGGGTGTCCGGTTTACAACCTCATTCCCGAGTGGAATGACCTCGTGTACAATGGTAAGTGGAAGGAAGCTTATGAACGGCTGGAGCTTACCAACAATCTTCCCGAGATTACCGGTCGGATATGTCCGGCTCCCTGTGAGCCGGCGTGCACGCTTTCGGTCAATCAGGCCCCCGTGACAATCAAGCAGATCGAAGTGTCTATCATCGAGCGTGCATTTCAGGAAGGCTGGGTCGTACCGCGACCGCCGCGAGTCGAAACAGGTAAAAGAGTCGCGGTGATCGGGTCCGGACCGGCGGGACTTGCTGCTGCCCAGCAGCTCAGGCGTGCCGGGCATTCAGTAACGCTCTTTGAGCGCTCTGGTGGAATCGGCGGAATTCTCCGGTATGGAATACCCGATTTCAAACTGGAAAAATGGGTCCTTGATCGCCGCATAGACCAAATGGCCCAGGAAGGTGTTCGATTCGAGACGAATGTGGCCGTTGGAGAAGATATCTCCGCACGGTACCTTCTTCGGAGTTTCGATGTCGTCTTGCTGACCGTCGGTGCAGGACATCCTCGCGATGTGAACGTACCCGGACGGGAACTTGACGGGATTCATTTCGCGATGGATTTTCTTACGCGGAACAATCGCAGGGTTGCCGGCGAGCTCGGGGAAGATCAGATTATCTCGGCACAGGGAAAGAACGTACTGGTCATTGGTGGCGGAGATACTGGTTCTGACTGCGTGGGCACCTCCAATCGCCATGGTGCGAAGAAAGTCTATCAATTCGAGATTATGCCTAAGCCCACGGTGTGGGACAAGCCTTGGAACCCTGAATGGCCGTCATGGCCCCGAATCCTTAGAACTTCTTCGTCCCACGAGGAAGGCTGTGAGCGGCAATGGGCTATTCAGACCACAGCGTTCGAAGGCAAGGACGGCAAAGTCACCAAGGCAAAATTCATCAAACTCGACTGGAAAAAAGACCCCGAAACAGGACGCTTTGGCCCGATTGAAGTCAAAGGATCGGAATTTGAACTCGATGTCGACCTGGTGCTTCTTGCCGCCGGATTTGTGCATGTCGAGCACGGGAAGCTCGTAAAGGATCTGGGGGTAGAACTCTCGGATAGAGGTAATGTCGTGGTCGACAAAAACTACGCAAGCTCGGTGCCACGTGTCTATGCCGCCGGTGATGCCGGCGTAGGAGCGTCGCTTGTGGTTCGGGCGATATTCCATGGCCGGGAGGCTGCCAGGGCAATTGACCAGGAGCTTCGCGCGAAATAGGCATACATGCAGCACGGCTTGGCATACACTGAGATGGGACTCGGTGGCTGTTATATGCCAAGTGTAAGACGATGAGCCCGCGGCGTGATTGCGCAGGGCTCACCTTTTTTCGCCCGAAAAATGCGAATCGGCGGACTCTACTTCAAAAAACGCGAGCTACTCGACCAAGAGGTTGTTCTCGGTTTCCAAGAAGATAGCATCATACTCAGAACCTCGACACAAGAAAATGACCAGCGGGAATTCAAGTGATGGTTCCGGGAAAACTGGTACCGTCTCGAAATGAGCAGCTCGATCATTTCGCACCGCAAGGACCCGGATCTTGGTGAGTGCCTCCGACAGATGCGATAACGGTTGTTCCCGACGGCCTCGCCCTCTGACATTCCTCCTCTACATCACTCTTTTCTTCCAGTGCTACCCAAAGAACCATTTGACATCGTGAGGAACACGATTGTAATTTAGTTTCTGTCAAATTTACGCCTGCCCAAACGCAGCAATGCACACGCCTCTTCGACCCTCTGGGCCACGCTCTTTCAAGTCCCTTTACCTCGTTGGCGAGAGGAGCCCTCCCATGGCATCATTGGCCAAGCTTTTTCTGTTGTTGGTTTTCGTCCCGGTTATGACTCATGCAGCTTTATCACCTGCACGAATTTCGGTGAACTGCGGCGGTCCCACCGTTTCTTTCGGTAATTGGGTGAATGATTCCGCATACTGCTTTTCGGCGGACAACAGCCGAATCCGGCACTACGACGGTGCCACCGATGTGCATTCGGTTCATGGCGCCGCTCCCGAAATGATCTACCGGACAAGCCGGACTCCCAAAGAAGATTCCCTTACCTACCGTTTCCGGCAATATCCCGAAGGCAGATATACGGTGCGGCTCCATTCGGCTGCCCAGGACGGGCCGTATCCACCCGGCATAGTTTTTTCAATAGAAGGAAGCCAAGTTCTCCGATTGAGGGAACTCGGAGATGCTCCATCTCAAAGCGAGGGTCTCGTTGCCGAAACGACCATTGAAGTAATGGACAGCGAGGGGATAGATATCGTTGTGGAAAATAGATGGGCCCGGATCTGCGGAATAGAAATCATTCCCTGGGATACGCTCGGCCCGTTATGTCCGGAATACGGGGAAGCAGAGACGAGTCGGGATTCTTCCAGCCAGTGCTTTCTTTCCGGCGTAATCCTCGATCGGAAAAGTGGACCGCTTAGGTTGGCGAACATAACACTGGCAAATCCCGCGGCAGTTCAATTCCCCGTGATCGAGCGATCCATATCGGACAACTCCGGTTGGTTCTGCCTGAAAAAAAGAAGGGTGCCGGCAGTCCTTTTCGTGGACAAACAGGGGTATGTGCCCGAAGAGATCTTTCTGGATTCCTTTCCGGATACCGTGCGGGTTAATCTAAAAAAATACTCGCGCTGCGTGGTTATGGTGCATGACGCCGAAACGGGTTCGCCTTCTGAAGACGCGACGGTTACCATGAGAGCCGATGGATTCACGAACCTTTGGACTTCCACGACCAGCCATGAGGGACACGCTTACATGGAGCGCCTTGTCCCTGATCGTTACACCCTGTCGGTTTCGGCACCCGGATACCTTGCGAAAGACAAAATGGTCAACTTCAAGCAGCGCGGATCCGACACAATTTCAGTTGGTTTGGACCGGGGGATGACGATCTCGGGCAAGGTGGTATCGGTATCGGAGGATGGGAAGCCCGTTGCGGGTGCCAGTGTTATTGCGTTCGCGCAGGATCGCAGGCATCAGGAGTCGGTGACGGACAGCAATGGAAATTATACAATCAGTGGGCTTCCCTTCGACGGAAGAGTGCATCTTGGCGCCGGAAAAGAAGGATACATCATGGAAGATCATAGGGTCCGTTCTCTCAACCTTTCGATTTCCGGCAACGTATCTGAGGAACAGACAACATTGAAACTCATTCGTCCCGCCTCTCTGACGGTTTCGATCTTGTCGGATTCGGACCTCAAGAACCGCAATGCAACGCTTCGTAATAAGTCCCGAACAGGCCATCTTTATCGGCATCCGATCAGGGACAATAAGGTCGTATTCAAGAATCTGAAGCCGGGGATACATACCTTTTCGATAGAGGTAATGGGATTTCTGCCATCGAAAGACACCACCATGACGTTTCTTCCCGGCACGGAGGCTTCGCTAATGGTTCGAGTAGAGAAAGGAAAGCGGATCACAGGCGTGGTGCTCGATCGAAGTCGGGTGCCGATTCCGGGTGTAAATGTGTTGGCCGCTGACCGGTCAAGTGGTCTTGTGATGCCTTACCGTAGAGGGAGTAATGGCAATTCGACCGATTCATTGGGGGTGTTTTCAATAGGCGGCCTTCAGGATGGGACCAACACTATCACTTTCCGCCACCCTGATTTCATACTGGCCGATACGGCTATCCTGGTCGAAAGGGATGTCAAGCGGTTGGAAATGGTCCTTACAAAGGGTGCCAGAATCTCCGGAACGGTGAAATCATTTGACGGTCGCCCGCTAATCCGTTCGCATTGCGATTTGAGACCGCTTACCAAAACCCAGGCTCCGCCCGTGGCTACTCGGCGCATCAAGGATGATGGTTCCTTTTCCTTTTCCAGTCTGGCAGGAGGAGACTATCTGCTCTCGATCCATTCCGAAGGTTCCGCGGTGACCACCAGAGAAATCTCTGTTCGACCGGGTGAGCACCGGGAGAATATCCACATACGCATGGAAAAGGGCTATTCCGTCACCGGAACCGTTTACCAGGGGGATCGGGTTTTATCGCAGGGTACGGTAATCATGGCCCCGGTGTCAAACGATCGACATACGTACGGAAACGCCTCCGTGGATGCACAGGGAAGATTTGAGATCTCCGGTCTCAAACGAACATCGTACGAAGTCCGGGTACGAGTGAAGGGAGGAGGTTTCTGGCCGGGTGCCGCGATGACGGTAACTCCTCCGGCCAGGGATATTGCCGTGCGGCTCGAAGAAAAGCACGACTATGTCGTCGAGGGAACGGTCGTGGATGAAAATGGGGGCTTGCTTGACGCTTTTAAGGCATGCGTAATCGTTGCAGAGCATAGTCAGCAATATGAGGGTATGGTGTCGAAGGACTTTTTTGATGGTTCCTTCTCTATTCCTTTGCCCGGCAAAGGCCTCTTCAGAGTACTGATACGTGCTCCGGGATACGCCGATTGCATTTCGGAGCCGTTTGAGGTAGTGGAAGGAACGGAGACGTATCGGGTTGAATCGAAGGTACGGCGAGGTGTTTCTCTCACCGGAGTGGTTGAAGATGAAAGCGGCGTGCCTCTGAAGGGTGTACAAGTGAGCGCGAATATGTCGATCGGTGGAAGCTATAGATCTCCGGGAAGTACTGAACTATTGACAGATCTACAAGGTCGCTTCGGTTTCAAGAATATAAACACAGAGCAGACAACCCTTTCTTTTCAGAAAAATGGGTATGTTCGGAAGCGGATCGCTCTTAGCCCGGAGACGGTGGGCCGGGGTGCTTTGAAGGTGACGTTGGTGGAAGGTGGAAGTGTAAAAGGGGTTGCGTACCATTCCGATAACTCACCGGTGTCCGGAGCCAGGGTCTTTGTGTCCCGGAACGGTGCAAATCAGTATTACTTCACTCCGTATCAAAGTACGACCGAAGAAAACGGAACTTTCGAGATAACCGGCATTGCACCCGGATCATGGGTTATCGTTGTAGAAAAGATCGGGATAAGCGAGCAGGTAAAGATAGAACCGGGAAAAAAGCTTGAACTGGAGCTTCGACAGAAGCTGTTTGATGGGGAAATCGAAGGCACGGTTACCCTTGGGGGTGTAGCTGTTCGTGACGGCCACATCGAGCTTGATGACCCCTTTCAATCGATCGCCGGATTCAAGAAGCGAACAACGGAGATAATCGGAGGGGTGTTCAGGTTCGAGAACGTCGCGCCCGGTACTTATTCACTGAAATACACATTTCAGAACCCAAGGGGAATGCTTAAGCTGACGGATAACGTGGAAGTAGCTCAAGGGGAAACGGTCACGCCGGTCATTGATCTGCCGCAAACCGAGATAATGGGGCGTGTTTGGGACGGCGAAAAAAACGTTTCGCTCCACGGTTTCACCCTTTCACTCAACGACCGTGATGAACTCTTCTGGTACGGGTTTAGCGATACCGATGACCAGGGGGGTTTCAGTTTCACGGGAATTCAGCCAGGCAACTATGTTCTCCATCTGATACGTTCGGATTTCATGAAGAAGATTGTGCCGGTCACGGTTGTGGAGGGACAGAAGGTAGTGGTGGACGATATCGTGATGAAAAAGGGCAAGAAGTTTATTTGCAAAGTAGAGACCGAAAGCGGAGAAGTCGGGAATGGGAACTACTTTGTCTATGACAGGCAAAACAGCAGATTTGTCGATCGATTCGGTGCTGGAGGGCTCGAGTTCAGTTCACATCATCCCCTCGAAGAAGGTGAGTACCTCGTCACGCTGGGATGGGACGGATACCTCCTGGGAGATAGCTATCTTTCGTTAGGGAATGAGCATACGATCAGAATAACGATGAAGCCGTGTAAGCCGATGAAAGTTCTGGTCCGGGATCAAAATGACAAGCCGGTAGAGGATGCGTATGTTTACCTGAAAAAGCAGATACCCGGTATGCCTGAGCCTATTTCGCAGCATCCTCATGGTTGGCTCATGAAAAGTAACGAAAAAGGAGAAGCCAGGTTTCTGTCGTATTTCGGAGGCATGCAGTCGATTGTCGCGGGACATCCTGCATACGAAGACACTGAAGTAGCGCACAATGCCGGTGATGGATCTTCGGAGTCGGTGGTAATAGTCAGGTTACGCAAAACGCCCTGATTGCTTTCAGAATCCAAGAGCAATCGGTCGCCGCTTTCATGGGGTTGCATTTTGCGGCGATGAATCCCGTAAAAAGAAGAGGATCACTGTCGAAGCGACACTCGCACCCAGACCGATACCAAAACATACCTGGTACCCATTGGCAAATGAATTGGCGATTTTTCCGGCAATCAGAGAGAAGGCCAGCAGAAATGGCGCGGTGATCGTGTTCATAAGCCCGACATAGGTTGGAATCTTGCCCTCGGGTGAGATTTCGAACACAAAGCTGCTGGAGCTTACCAGATTGAGTGCCTGCTGCGTTGCCTGCAGGCTGAACACCAGATAGAGCACACGCCAGTCCCGCACAAAAAGTATCAGGGCGAGCGCGGCGACAATGGTTAGCCTGGAAATAATCAAGGACTTACGGTGGCCGATTGTATCCGCTAATCTTCCCAGGCCAAGCGATGCAAGCATGGAGACGACCATCGAAAAGGTGATAAATCCTCCCGCCAGGGAATCGTCCAAGTTCATCTTTTTCAGCCCATAAACCATGAAAAAAGCACTACCGATCAAATTTGCGTGCATCAAGACATTCGATGCAATAAGCCATTTAAAACGGGTATCGGAACGAAGAAACCGGAGTGCTGCTCCGATATAACGATGGAAATGGCGCTCTGGGGCGAGCTTTTTTGAGAGGATGGGCTCCCTGTTGAGCAGAAAGAACACATAGGAAATAACCAGAAGTACCGAAATACTTGCATAAATAATGAGATAATTGGCCGGATACCCGAACCGCTCACTCTGCATTATCCACTTGACCAGAAGTCCTCCCGCGATGGCCAGCCCATTGCCCAAAAACCCAATCAATCCAAAGAAACTGCCCCGGATCCTTTGAGGGATAGCCTTGGCGATCAGCTCGCTCCAGGCAGAGGAACTCACTCCACTTGCCAGTGCGGATGCGATATACCCTGCCGTGAGTATGGCCAGCACCACCCCTGGTCGGTGAGGAAGGAACAGCCCTATACCGATGCAGATAAGCAACCAGGGTAGACGTTGAATGAACCCGGAGACCTTGAGGTAGGGTTTGTTCCTGCTGAGCTGTTCAACATAGTACGAAGACAAGAGCGAAGGGAGAAAGAGTCCGATGAACCAGATCGAAGGAATAAAGGCTATGAGAACGTTCCCGGCGCCAAGCCTGGTGGCAAAGGCGGGAAGCAAAACGTTTGGCGAAATGATCGCCATGGCGAATTTGAAGAACGAAACATCCAGTGCATGTACCGTTACATTGAACCTGTATCGGCCATCCTGTAGGTAGGAAGAGTAC
>JBEPYC010000106.1:0-7629 GCA_041641555.1 Chitinivibrionales bacterium
CTTCTCCATATGCTTCTGTACTACAATAATGGCTGGAAACAGACAAACACGCAGCGGTTCACTCTGGATTTCCTGCCGATTGTACTGGTACTTCTTGGCCTCGCTCTCAAACGCCTCACCCGCTTCCGCACACTGTTCAAGATTGCGGTTATCTATTCAATCGCCCTGAATGTCGTTGCATTGGGAATGACCGCGCTGAAAGGCAGTGACAAACTGCCCTGAGCCGGCTTACGACCTGGTATGGTGGCGAGCGACTCTGTTTCCCTGGATTGTGGTTCCTCAGGGTACTGGTCATCGTGTCCAGAACAGAGCGCCAGTACGCTCCTCACCACTGCCAACCACCCTCGTCCTCATCTGCTGTTGGCGGCTCCACCGCGGCTGAAACAGTTACCTCGTGCTCGTTTCCAAAGGTGTCTTCGGCGCGGATGGATATATCAATCAGAAGCATGGGAAGGTCATCGGCGTAGTGGTAATCATCGCCGTCGATGTGAAAGTCGGTGATCTTTGCGCCCTGGGCAGAGAGAGTGACCAGAGAGTCGTTTCTGAGGAGTTCATCGTAGTAGAACTCATAGCGGACCGGCTTTTCGTTGTGGGGCGAGATGAACTCGATTGCGGTCTGATCGTAAAAGAGTATCCTGGGAGACTTGCGGATTTGGGTCGCGAGATGATTGGCAAACGAAGTGATATCGGAAAGGAAAAGGCTCTCTCGGCGCTGCTTGAATACCTGACGGTTTAGGGTGTTCCAGGCGAAAAAGATGGAGGCTAACACCAGTGATGTCATGGTAATTGCCACCAGGAGTTCGATCATGGTGAAACCGGACGAGGAGCGTCTGGCCGAGGGAGTGTGGCTGTGTCGCACTTTGACTGGGCTCTGTACGAGCGGGGAGTGACGGGGGTGCGCTGTGACCGGAATGTCGTTCTTCGAGGTCTGTGCAGGCCGCTCGAGTGAGAATCGGTGGTGGTCGTTCGGGGGAGTGTTTACGAAGATTGTCATTGCCTGAATCCGTGGGCCAGACGAAACCGGACAAGTGGCACGGTGTCGAAACTTCGTTTGACATCGAGCTGGATTTCCCGGATGGTGGTGCCCGAAGAGTCTACTGGTTCACCCCACACGCCGTATTCGGGTTCATCATGTATGTTCGTGCGTGCAACCTCATAGATCACTTTTCCACGCTCTACGTCGTAAAGGGTGTCCGTGACCTAATCGGCCAGCGCAATCTGTTGCTCGATCCGCTCGATTTCATTTCCTGCCAGAAGTGTCGCCTGAGTCTTCGCCATTCGTTTGGCCCGCTGTTTATTCGTGGCCGTGACCCCATAACCGATGGATCCGACAATGAATGTAAGAATAACCACGGCAAGCACGACCTCCATGACGGTCATACCCCGGGAGTTTTCCAGGTGAGATACCGGTCTCATGGCTCACTCCAGGAGGTGATTTTGTATGTGCCTAAGAAAAAAGGGAGTGAGAAATGAGGAATGTCGGGGTGAACCGATACTTTGCCAAGCAGCCTGTTTTCGACTGCCTGCGCCGGTTGCTTCACCTCCTTCGGGGCAGAGGCCTTCTGTGCCTTTTCATTGCTCTTCCTGTCCAAGTCCTTTTCCGTGCCGCGTGCTAAGGTGTTGGTATCGGCTGGAGCTGCGGCTTGCGATTGAGGAGGCGGTGCGATCGGCTTGGTGCAGTCCTGGAGCATATCGGCCCGGATTACTCCCGAAATCTCCCCCTGATGACACACGGGACCTTCGGCCCACATAATCCCCTTTACCGAAGACTCTGTGTCGGTCTTGATTCCTCCCGGGGATCCAACTGCAATCACGGTGCCCTCGAAACGGCTTCGATCGGAAACGAAAACAGAGTAGGGCAGGGGGGCTTTGCCCGTACGCTTTGCCGAAGCGTCTTCCGGTGGTTTCTTTGAGGAGGACTGTTCTCCGGTGACGAGTATTACGGCATCGGGCCCCAGAACCGCATCACCGTACGAAACCACTTTTTCCTGCGAGATGATCTTTCCGTTTACGGTGGCCTCGCCGCCGATCATGATTTCTGATCGGGCGAAAAGAGAGACGTTCTCAAGCACCGCTTTGTCGAAAATGTTGATTGTCCCGTTTACAACCAGTTCGATACCCTTGAGGATTACATCAGTGCCGGTAATCTGTACGTTCCCGATGACGTTGATCGTGCGCCTGGATTCTATTTCAATCCACCGCATGTCTCCATCGATAAAGAGGTCACCTTCGACCGTTTCCGGAAGCTCATGGAAATCACTGTTGGACTGCACCATTTCCATACCCGAAGCAAACCCGGTATCGACCGTCTCGAACATCGACTGATGGTATTTACTCAAGGCTTCTTCAAGGTACTTTTTTCTGACCCTGAAAAGCTCTTTCCGACTTTGGGGAAGATTCTTGATCAGGCAGTACTCGCCTTCGAAATAGCCTCCGGTGGGTCTTTCTCCCTTGGCCAGATACATGGTGGTATCGCCGGAAGAAAACAGGTGGCCCGCGATTTCCGCGAGCATGGTGCGCTTTTTGTCCCGGTAGTAACCGTCAGAGGTGACAGAGATAGAAAACCCATTTGGTTTCACCGAAACGGTACAAATGCCAAATGAGTCGGTCGAAAACGGATTGGCCTCGAAGGGTTCGTCGGGGAAAAGAGATGTACTCGAAGAATCAAATGCCGAATCCAGAGCAGGGCCGAGGCCATTGGTGAAGTCAATATCGAGAGTGTTTATCTCTTCCAGCGTGTCGGTCTCAGTGGTATCGGTTATTTCTTTGAGAGCCGCCCAGACTCCGGCTCGAGCGGTCAGATGTGCCTGCGTTTTTCTGGGGGCGTGGAGTGCGGTCATAGTGAGAACATGCTCATTGCGCATGAAGGCCAGTACGGTTGCGATACCGATAACCGCAAAGATCATAACTATGGGAAGAGCAGAACCCGTATGCGAATTCAGGGGGCTGCGTGCTTTGGCTCCGGGAACAAAACACCTGAGTCCGCGGTCGCTATCGAACTTCGTTTTTCGGGTAGACAGAAGTTATTCTCCTACGGAAAGAGAATAGGTGCCGTGCTCATCTTTGACCACGACTTCTTCCCTGGAAATCTTTACTACCGTCTGCTCACCGGCCTGCTCCCCAACACCGCAAATGAACGTCTGTCCGAAATTATTCTCGAGGATTGCCAGCGGTTTATCCTTGAGAAGGAATCCCTTGAGCTTGAGCTTTTCCCGCGCGCCCTTGGGAATTGAAACCTTCTTGGTGCGGATCACTCGACGCTCCGATGACGGCCGGAAAGGACAACTGTACCTCTTGGGGAACACGATCTCCTGAAGCTGTGCCCGCGATTGCAGCGCCTCGGCAACCTCGGGAATGACCGAAGACTGCACGATATCCGCCGTGGATACAGTTTCGCTGGTTCCCGTTTTCCACTGTTTCCAGGCATCGGTGCCTACCATCGTTGCACCTGTCAGCAGAGCGACAAAGGCCAGAAGCTGAAGGTATGTTCTATTCTTTTCGTTCACGTAATTCCTGCTTATTTTGGCATAAGAAAACAGGTGACAAGTACCCGGACGTCGAGTTTACCCCCGCGCTGGGCGGTCACGGCCAGGCGGCTCATACGCACCAGGTGGGGTACCGATTCGATTCCGGCTACGAATTTACCGAGTGATTCGCAGCTGGTGGTCATTTCCAATACCACCGGATAGAGCACATAATCGTTCCTGCGGCTTTCGTCCTGCGGCTGCACTTTCCGGATAAAATGTATGCCCGCATCTTCGGCCTTCCCGATTAGAATACCCAGAATACTCGACAGGTCTTCGGGATCGCCCATTCCCTGCGTGAGTCGCTGGAACTTCTCGCTCAATGAATCCTGTTCAAGGGCAATCTGGTTCTTTACTGAAGCCAGATCGTCTTTGGCCGACAGCACTTCGCTGTAAACGTTCATCTCTGAGCTGTTATTGGCAAGCTCAATTGCATTGGGGAGTGCAAGATAGCGCACGATGATCCCGGCAATACATACCGATGCAGCCAGTGCGAGCAGAACCGGAAGCTCTTTTTTCAGCCGTTGGAGAGTTGTAGTGTGCATACGAGTCGAAACCGAAAGAGATCGCGTTGTTTTTTGTCCTGTTCAATGACATTGAGATCGAGATTCGAAAGAAAGGGCATTTTTTGCAGATAGGTTATGAGTTCGGTGATAGCTCGCTCCTTCTCCGCCCATCCTGCAAGCGCAACTTGTGCACTGGAGCCGAGATCATTTCCTGAATTGGTACCCACGACATCGACAAAAAGTCCATCCGGCTTCCCTTCAGAGAGAGCCGTCAAGAGCCGGGTCCATGTCGTCTGGCGGGTAAGCGTCTTTTCTATCCGGAGAATTTTTTCGGACAGACTTCTGTTTTCCGAAAGCAGATCCTGGATTTCTTGGTTTCCACTGAGAACACCCTGGTACTGAGTTTTGGCCTGCAAAAGATCTCTGCTTGCACGCCGGTTCAGTTCCCACACGGCTGCGCCCGCAATGAGAGTCAATGCGACAAGCACGACCGAAGCTGCATACAGTGCTGCACGAACAGGCCGAAAACGTGAACGCTCGGTTGCGCCCTGAAACCGGGGAAGACCAACGGGGGATATTTCGGCACAGGCAATGCCCAGTGCTCGCATCGACGGTTCGTCTTCTATGGGAAGGCCTTCGAGCTGGTGTATTTCAAACCCCTCGATATGAGCTATATGGCTTCCACCTATGATATACAGGCACTTAGGGAAGCGAAGAGACGGATTGGCAAGAAAAAACTTTCGCTGAATACGTCCGAGATGCCCTTCGACCGCTTCGGGAGTGACCGGCGCCATCCGGAATGTACCATGATAGCGCCTGTTGATACACACACCAATATGAAAGGCGTTGGCGGTCGCATAAACGGTAATGAACGATTCTTTCTGGGCTGTCCCGAAGACCGCCGGAAGGGTGGCGAGAAAGACATCTTCGGGCAAAACCCTGGTCAGGTTTCCGTCGAGATTTGAACGGTGCGTCTCAAAATCGGTTACATGCCCTACCGGAGCAAGAAAACTCTCGCCGGTCTGCCCTGCAAAATGCTGAGCGTCAAGATCGTTAATGGTCCCATCCGCCGCCAGACGCCAATAGGCAGGCAAACCACACGCAACACCCCGATGCATCAGCATGAGTGAGCGGAACCACTGATGAGTCGGCCAGCGCTTGTACGTTACCGATGGCCTGGCGCCGCTTTGTTGCTGGACAGTTGCCATGACATACTGTCCGTCATCGGTTAGTGCTATACCAAAGTGCTTGCTGCTTGAGCTGCTCATTGCTCTCTTTCCCGCGTGTCTCTTTGCTGCTCCGTGCGTCTTCTTCCGGAGGGGTCTCTCAACATGTTCCGCCGTGTATTCCCGCCCCGCCTGGTTGTGGTTGCCTCGTTTTCTGTGGTTGTATCGACCGAAGCAAATCCATCCTGCAAGCGCTGCGTCGTGCGACCTGCCTGATTCTGCTCATTGGGTATTGATCCATTGCCATTTGCCTCCGGGGAGCCTGATTCCGAAGGGTTCTTCTGGTTGCCCTGAAGATCCATGAAAAGCGAATCGGAGTTGATCAGTGAATCCGACTTGTACCCTGGTACTTCGATATATCCTTCTACGGTGTCCAGAGAGGCTTCCGGGATTGAATCCTTGATCATGGATTCGGGTGTGGTAGGGGAGCGTCGAAGCGTTTCGACGAACGATTCCTCTCCCCAGGAACGAATATCCTGGCTCTCTTCGAATTTCTCCAATTCCTCGGTCAGGTTAACCCCTGCTCGTTTGACAAGGCGTGGCGTGATATAGATCACCAGATTTGTCTGGATTTTTTTACTGAGCGATGTTCGGAAGAGCGCTCCCAGAAGCGGGAGATCCCCAAGAATCGGCACTTTGTTTTGTGTCTGCTGGTCCTCGCCTCTGAGCAAACCGCCGAGCACCAGGGTGCGGTTGTGGTCGAGCCGAACGGTCGTGGTCACCGAGCGTTTAAACACATTCGGGTAGCCTTCGGAATTGACGCCCATGGCATTGGAAATCTCAGGGGAAATCTCGGCGGTAATCTGCCCCCCCTGGGAAATCCATGGCGTTATGTTCAATTGTATTCCAAACGAAATCGGTCGGAACTGATATGTCCGGTTATCTTCGGTTCCCGAAACGATCCGATAAAACTGTGTCTGCCCGACATCGATTGTCGCCTTATGGCCGTTGAGCACGGTCAGCGAAGGTTGTGCGAGAACCTTGGCCTTATCCTGCTTCTCTAATGCCCGAAGCTGCAGGTAGAAGTTGTCTATCAGTGAAACGTACTTGAGATTATCAAAAAGATCACCGATCCCTTTGACGATGGCTCCACCCTCAAGAGAAGGGTAGGAAAAATCCGGAGTAGAAGGTATTGCTGTGCCGGCCTCGATACCGAAATTGCGCTCGATATCCCTGCTGTACTCCACCACGAGCACGTCGATAACTACCTGCGGGGTAGGTATATCGACCGTCTGCAGGAAGGATTTTGTATTGACGATATCTTCTGAAGTACCGGAGACCAGTAGTGCATTCTGTTCTTTTACTACTTTGACGTTTTGTGGTTGAATGTACTTGGGTAAAACACCGGGTACGCCTTCAGCCTTGATATGCCGGAGTGGGATCAGTTCCGATGTAGATAGGGCTTCACCCGAAGGTGTTGCGGGGTTTCTGTTGCCAATGAGAAAGATATCGTCTTTTCGAATGAAGGTAAACTGGGTTCCACCCAGCAACAAGGCTAAAGCCTCATCCAACGGGACATCGTGAAGTTTGGCATTGACGTCTCCGCGAAGCTGCTCGTAGGTGATGATCTGCATTTCACTCTGTTCGGCAATCGCCTTGATGACATTATCCAGCGGTTCGTTGGATGCTTCCAGCGTGAGGATACCATCGCGGTAATCGACATAAAATGCATCGCTTCCACCTGATGACCGGCGGGACCGTCGTGAGGCGAGTCTTCCACCGGAAGATGGCGACTCGGAATCTACGCTGACCTGATAAATGTCCCGAATTCTTCGTACCGAAAACCCATTGCCTTCCAGCAGTGCCCTGATCCCATGGTCGAGATCGACCCGGTAGAGTCGCCCGCTCAGCGTTCCTTCCACTTTTCCATCGGGAACAATGCTTACCGCGGCTTTCGAACTGAGCTCACGCAAAAACTCGCGAACATCGACATTTTGTACATCTACCGTCAGTCGGCCCTCGAAATATGAAATCGCCTTGCGCTGTTGTTCCCCCGCCTTCCGGATGCGATACACACTGCCATCCTTGACTACCTCAAGACCCTGGGATTCGGCAATTGTACGAAGGCCTTCGATAATAGGAACATTGCTGAGATTGAAGGTAACCTTCCCGGAAACATCTTTGTCTATAATGATATTGAGATTGTAGCCGCGGGAAATACTCCGGATGACATCGCGGATGTCGGTGTCTTTAAAATTGATCGACATTGTTGAATCGGTGGCAGTTGAATCGGTCTGTGCATGCAGTGAAACAGGTGCTGCAATCAGGAGCATGATGAAACAAAAACACCAGGTGGATAGTGCTTTTGTCTGAAGGGCGTGTTGTGGTCCGACAATCGTCTTCCGCATAGATGTTCCTTAGACAGTTGTATCG
>JBEPYC010000106.1:7639-11057 GCA_041641555.1 Chitinivibrionales bacterium
TGTATCGGCAAATGCACCGATGTCTTCGATCAATACAACTCGTAGAAGTTCTTCGATGGTGGTTTCGCCGTTTGCGATCTTTTCAATGCCGTTTTGGATCAATGGACGCATGCCCGCCTCGCGACAGGCCTTACGGATTTGATTTTCCGAAGCATTCTCTGCAATGAGAGTGCGAATACGCTCATTGATTGTAATGACTTCAAAAACTCCGGTACGGCCCCGATACCCCAGATTATTACACTGTTCGCACCCGCGGGCCTCATGAGCGGGAGGTATGGGAGTGTTCCCCAGAAGCACTTTCCACCGGCTTTTGAGTTCTTCTGAGGGCTCCGCGGGCTGCTTGCAGTGGGGGCATAGCACGCGGACCAGCCGTTGTGCCTGTATTCCCACAATGGACGATGCCACCAGAAAACCGGGGATGTTGAGGTCTTTCAGACGGGTAAGCGCGGAGACCGCGTCGTTGGTATGTAAGGTAGAAAAAACCAGATGGCCGGTTTGTGAGGCCTGAATTGCTATTTCGGCGGTCTCGGTGTCCCGAATCTCACCAATGAGAATGACATCAGGGTCCTGGCGAAGAATCGACCGGAGAGTGGCGGCGAATGTGACGCCCGCTTTATCGTTGATCTGCACCTGATTGATACCGTCGAGCTTATATTCAATCGGGTTCTCGATAGTGGTGATATTGATCGCTTTGGTTCTGATTTTATTGAGGCAGGCAAACAGTGTCGAAGATTTTCCGCTTCCCGTTGGCCCCGTAACAAACATCATACCCTGGGGTTTTTCGATGAGTTCCGAGAGACGGGATAATTCGGGGGCCGGTATTCCGAGGTTTTTTATGTCGAGCAGACTTTGGTCATGTTTGAGGATTCGGGTGACAATCTTTTCACCATGATGGGTAGGAAGCGTCGAGACACGAAAATCGAACTCATTTCCTAAATAGGTATAGCGAACCCGGCCATCTTGCGGTACCCGCTTTTCCGCGATATCCAGGTCGGCAAGAATCTTGATGCGCGAGACCAGAGGCTGGTACATGTGACGGTCAAGTTCCATGTGCGGAGTCAGCATGCCATCGATTCGAAACCGCACGACTGCATCGTATGCCCCCGCCTCAATATGTACATCGGAAGCTCGCAGCCGAATGGCTTCATCGAAAATTGCCGAAACCAGGCGGACGATCGGTTTGGATTCGGTCCGTTTTTTCATCTCCTCCAGAGACATCGAAGAATCATCGGAATTGGAAGACACCTGGTATTCTTTGGTAATTCTACCTGCCATTCGCTTGAGTGAACCGCCGCCCTCGAACAGCCGACTCCGCACCCGCTCCATCTGCGCGGGAGTCGTAATGCTCACCAGAGCTTCAAGCCCGGTAAGCATCGCCGCCTGGGCAACGATGTCCAGATCAAGCGGATCGCTCATGACCAGGTGGACAAGGTCATCGCCTTGATCGATAGGAAAACATCGTCCATTGCTGAACAACTCGGGCGAAATATCCTTTATCAGCTCTTCCTTCACGACACTTTCCACGTGTGCAATGAACGGCAAGCGAAACTGATCGGCAAGGACTGAGTAAACTATGCTGTCGGGGATATCATGATGAGCGACAAGGTAGTCCCCAATGCGCAACCCCGAAGAACGAGCCGCGGACGCAGCTTCTTCGATCAGCTCCGCGGTCACATGACCGCCGTCAACCAGCATTTGTCCAAGTGGTCTGATCATCTATAAAACAAGAGAACGTGATAAATTTTTTCGGGGAACGTGGAGAAGGGGCCGATGCCACAACTACCCAAAGATACATGATAGAAGAAACTGTTTCCATATATAAAGGCAAATTGGACGAAAATAGCCAAATTTGTCCTATTTCAACTTCGAAGGGGCGCGAATGTTATTGAATTCTGACAGAAATGATCGTCAATGATCTTCTCTGATAACCAAAAACGAGCAAACTGAGCAAGTCAGGCAAAAGAACATGCCAACAGACCGCACACTCGATCCACACTGCGGCAGACTCGAGGGATTCATTCCAAGGCCTTGAGCTTGATTGTATCGGGGCGCACCCGATTTGTGGTTGAGCATTCTTCCGGGTCCGTACAGAGCACGTGTTTGCATGGTTCGGCCTTGATCTCAGGCAAAGCACCGATCTGCCGGCACCACTGCGATTGCAGGGAAGAAACTGTTGTTTTCTGAGATAACTGGCCAGTCCTTGGAAAGGTGTGATCGATTGAGCATAGCATGATCGTTTTTGCCATAGAGCCGGAAGGCCGGAATCATGGTATCGCATGGCATGCTCACCGTGGTGAGCGGAAAGTAATATCGACTACAGACTCATCGCGATTGTTGATGTAAATTGATTGAGAAGTGGTTCTGCAGAATTAAATATGTGTTAACCTCTGACGTTAACCTTTCCCCTAAAAAAAGGGAGGTGCGTGTGAAGAGCCTTGCTGGATATCTTTTCCTTTTATTGCTTGTCTTCTGGTGTCAGCCAGGAACTGCCATCACTGCTTTACAGGAAATATCTCCTGGAAAGCGGACGGTGACCGTATTCCATCGGCCCTCGACCGAGCCGGTAAGCCTGGTAGAGATTTCATGCAACATCGATCGTGATGCACCTGCAGTAATTGTTGCTGCTCCCGAACAGGGGCCATGGAGCCGAATCCGGCCGGTCGTAAAACGTGATGGCGAGCGCTTGAGCGTACTTGCAATGGCAACAGCCGGATTGGGAATCGGGAGTGACAGTCTTGTTCCCTGCGCAATTATTCAGATCGCCCAGCCCGGCACCGCCCCGAGTGATACAGATCCGCTGGCCTCAATTGCCTGCAATCTGGCGTTAGATGCCGACGGAAACGATCTGGAGCTTGGAAAGGTGACGATGATTAACCGATCACGCAATCGAGCTCCGCGCATCGGTCGCGATAACGTGCAGTATCGCGCCTCCGGACCTATCCATCGGCTTTCTTTCAATGTCATAACCCCAACTCCGGTGCATGCGGTTATCCTGGATATGAAAGGAAGGACGGTCCGTACGCTGACGGATCGGAGGTTTGATCCTGGTATGCATGAAGTAGTCTGGGATGGAACCGCTGGAGGGAAAGTGGTTTCGCCCCGGACCTATGTCCTTAAGTTCTCGGTAGGCACGGTCGTGTATACAAAGAAAGTGGGGTGGTATCAATGAAAACGGGAATTCTATCTCTTTGCATTTGGTTGTCCATAGCATGCTCGATTTCCAGGAGAAAACCGTGGCCCGGTGTGGGTATGTTGTCCGCACCCATAATCTTTGCTTTCCCATGTACTGCCTTTGACCCCACTACTGCGGCTCAGCCGCGACCTCTCGCGCTTCTGTGTTCGGTTTATCCTTTGAGACTCCGAGATGTATTTTACCGTGCTTCCAAGCTCTCCAGCCATACACAATCGACTCGAAAAA
>JBEPYC010000107.1:0-11005 GCA_041641555.1 Chitinivibrionales bacterium
TATCGGAACGGATGAACTCGATATCTCCCCGTGAAAACGCCCGATACTTCCGTCGCATCGCCACGACCCGTCGCGTCCACCACAGAAGTGAGGAGACGTTACGATTCTCGGTTTCAACGTTAATTGTTTCGTAGTGGTACTCGGGATCGATGATCGCCGGCAGAAACAGTTGCTGGGGGTTGGTTGGAGAGAATCCCGCATTGCGATCGGCCGACCATTGCATCGGTGTACGCACGCCATTACGGTCACCAAGGTAGTGATTATCTCCCATGCCGATCTCATCCCCATAGTAGATAATCGGTGTGCCGGGAAGCGAGAGCAGCAGAATATTCATGATTTCAATGCGGCGTCGGCTGTTGCGCAAAAGGGGAGCCAGACGGCGGCGAATGCCCAGATTAATTCTCGAATTTTCATCATGGGCGTAAAAACGATACATGTAGTCGCGTTCTTCATCGGTGACCATTTCGAGCGTCAGCTCATCGTGATTACGAAGGAAAATTGCCCACTGGCTGTTATAGGGGATATCCGGGGTTTGCTCCAGAATATCCACAATGGGGAACCAGTCTTCCATCTGCAAGGCCATGAAAATTCGCGGCATGAGGGGAAAATGGAATGCCATGTGACAAATGTCGCCATTACCGAAATAGGCGGCTGCATCTTAGGGCCACTGATTTGCCTCCGCCAGGAGCATGCGTCCGGGGAAACGTTCTTCCACATGGGTGCGAAGTTTACGGAGAAATTCGTATGTCTGAGGAAGGTTTTCGCAGTCGGTACCTTCCTCTTCGTAGAGGTACGGTACAGCATCGAGACGCATTCCGTCTACCCCCATGTCCATCCAAAAGTCAATTACCCGAAGAAGGGCTTTCTGCACGGTAGAGCTTTCGAAATTAAGGTCCGGCTGATGGTGGTAGAAACGATGCCAGTAATAGGACTGGGCAACCGGATCCCACGACCAGTTCGAATTTTCGAAGTCTTTGAAAATGATGCGGGCATCTTTGTACTTCTCTGTCGTATTGCTCCAGACATAGAAATTTCTCCACGCTGATCCGGGAGGAGCTTTCCGTGAACGGACAAACCATGCATGCTGATCCGATGTATGGTTGAGAACCAGTTCGGTGATAACCCTGATTCCGCGCTTATGTGCCTGACGAAGAAAATTTTTGAAATCCTTGAGCGTGCCGTAAGTCGGATGCACATTAAAGTAATCAGCGATGTCATATCCGTCGTCGCGAAGAGGCGAGGGGTAGAACGGAAGTAGCCAAACGGCAGTGATTCCCAGAGACTCCAAGTAGTCAAGCTTGCTGGTCAGGCCGTTGAAATCACCAATTCCATCTCCGTTACTATCACTGAAGCTGCGGACATGCAGCTGATAAATAACGGCATCCTTGTACCAAAGCAGATTATCATCAATGTTGTTTTTTCGCTTCTTTGCCATATCTCTCCCAAACTTCTGAATTGCATTCTTAAATCAAAACAATGGTATTCTTTCAGTACCCGTTGGTCATGAGCTTGGGGGTCTCCTGGATGTCTTGTCGGCGATGCAGCCCCAGCATGGCACCTGAAAGAAGATCCGAATCTTCTGCATGGCCGATACATAATCGCCCCTTTGCAGGTTTCCTCCCGAAACAGGCGAACAGACGGCACTTTCTTCGATGTATCGCCTGCACGGGCATGTGAAAAATGCGGGAAACGCATCTACAAGTGAACATGGCGACGATGCATCTTATGTCAATAATGTGAATATGCCTGCCGGAAACATATTCAACGCAGAACCGACTGCAAGCCGGTTGTCGGCCCGAAGTTCTTCACCTGTGATCCAGTTTCGCCACCGACCTTCTGAGCCGGGAAGAACGACCGCGGTGTCTCGCCAGATCTCTTCGCCCAGCGGGAAATCACCTTCTGATACCAGATCTGTGAGAAACCTCGGCACGATAACCAAAATCTGTTGTGTATCCAACCGACGCAAAAAAGATACAACGGTATCACTCATGGCACCCTCACAAGACAGCGGGACATACTCGCCTTTTTCGAAAATCTCCGGCATTTTCTGTCGCAGCTCCAGACCTTTCATCGTCAGAAAAAGCTTGATCCGACCATCCTGATAGCTTTCCATCAGATTGTGCAGAGTCCCGGGAAGATCCCGGGCGAGATCTGTGTCGATTGAGTCCAGAAGCGAAGATCTGAGGCCGAAATCCACTGCTCTGCGATTGTCCGGATCAACCAGACTAAAATCCCACAACTCATTACCTTGATAAAAATCGGGAATACCAGGGCTTGTCATTTTGAGCACTAACTGCGAAAGCGAATTGAGCATGCCAAAAAAGGCAATGGATCGCTGAAAGGGAACAAAATCCTCAAGAAACCGGTTTTCATCGGTTGGTTTCAGCAACTCCTGCACAAACGACGTACATGCTTCTTCATATTCGGTATCGTTCTTGATCCATGCAGTGTGCACTTTAGCTTCACGGACAGCCTTTATCATGTATGCAACGATACGTTCGGAGTAATCTGCGTAATCGACCGGTTCGAAAGGAAATGTTCCTATGAGAGTCTGGTACAGAAAGTACTCGTCATTCGCATCCGGAGCAGAACCCTCGTAGTGTCGCTTACGCGCACGATTCATCCGAGACCAGAGTTGAGCTTTCTGCCTCCATTCACGGGGAATCTCGGAAAGAACATTAAGTCTTGCCCGGACATCTTCACCGCGCTTAGTGTCGTGAGTAGCGGTGGCATTCTGCGAAGCAGGCGTACGTTCCTTTCGTAGAGTGTTCCTGTCGTGAAACTCGCTGAGCGTCAGGCCGAAGCGGCTTGGGTCACCACCGACATCGTTTAGAGATATAAACTTGTTGTAAACATAGAATGTCGTATCTTCCACGCCTTTTGCGGTCAAGGGTCCGGTCAGCTGTTGGAACTCCATGATGAAATGGTACAGCAGCTGCCGCTCCTCTTCGCTGAGCATTTCATCACGGGGATACACGAGAAAAAAGTCCTCGATAAATTGCAGTTCGTATTCAAGTGCGGGAAAACCGGCCTTTGCGGATGAGATCGCGCGGGTAAGATAGTCGCGATCGGCTCCCCCGAACGAATTGGAATCGATGTAGGTTCGGTAGACCGGAAAATGAGCAAGAACTTCTACAAGGGCCCGGCGGAGCCCGTAGAGCGTGATATCGCGGCCGTATCGCTCTTTGCTGGCAAGGTTTTTCATCAGGTGGGCGAGTATGTCGACATTGCCCGCCAGGTGCTTTCCGAGTATAAGCCGTTTCTTGTCTATTGCAATTTTTTCGAATGGGTGGTACTGCCCGGTTGTCTTGAAATAGATCTTCGCGAATTCGCTGCTGTTCTCGCGCTTGCAGAAAACACCGTTGAGATCATTGAGAAAATCATACCCCGTGGTGCCGTGAATTGGCCAGTAGGAGGGAAGCTCCTCGTTGGGAGCGAGGATTTTTTCAGCTACCATATACAAGTCGGGATAACGCTGACGAATCTGCTGAAAATAACGAGTAGGATCATAAAGACCATCGATATGGTCCACTCGAATGCCCTGAAAAACACCCTGATCTACCATATCGAAGATGAGCGCGTGGGTTTGCTCAAAAACACTCTGGTCTTCAACGCGAAGACAAATGAGGTCATTAATGGTAAAGAATCGACGATAATTGATCTCTTCACTGGCTACTTTCCAGAATGCAAGGCGAAACAGCTGGTCGGAAAGCAAAGTGTCAAGAAGGTTAAAGCTGGAAGAATTTCCCACTGAGCCATTGAAGGAATCCACCACGGAGTCGATATACTTACATATCGTCTCGCTGTCTTCGCAGGTCTCCCGAAGCATCCTTTTGGCGTGGCTTGCCTGTGCCATTCGCGCGTCGGGTTCCGTAATCTCATGCATTCCTTCGAAAAAATGAAGCAGCCCGATGAGCTTCATGGTCTCGGGACTGTTTTCCCCCTGTGTTTCAATAAAGCGGTCGAGATGATGGCGGAAAACGGTACTGTACGAATGAAGACCCAGGGGGAAGCGATGATCGTAGTACCGCACGGCCAGGCCATCCTCATCACGCACAAGCCGTATTTCTCCGCTTTCGAGACAGGCGGCGTAAAAGGAGCCCAGAAAAGGTGCCAGCACCTTTCCCCGAAGACTCTGGTAGACGTGATTCCATTGTATGTCGAAAAAACTGTAGTATCGTGATGCCGACCCATTCTCGAGAACATCCATCAGCATATGGTTTTCATGGCTGAATGCCATATGATTGGGAACAATATCCTGCAGCCACCCCATGCCGTGACTGTGTACCTGTCGTGCCAGCCGGTCGAAGTCATCCCGGGTACCCAGTTCAGGATTCAGGGAGCATGGATCGACGACATCGTAGCCGTGGGTACTTCCGGAACGCGCATGGAATACCGGCGATGCATACAGGTGCGATATCCCCAGGCGTTTGAGATATTCGACAATTCCATATGCCTGAGAGAACCCAAATGACGGGGTGAATTGAATTCTGTAAGTGGCAGTTGGTATCGTGCTCATAGTACCTTCACGTTAAGGTGATACCCGAAAGTGTTGAATGCCTCGAGCCATTCCTGTGCATGCAGGTCCTTTTCCTCCGCGCGCTTTTGCATCGTTTCGATAAGCTCTCTGCCCTTGGTGAAATAGATGTTCTGAGCAATCCAGAAGTTGTAGCTCAACCCCAGTGGAGAAAGTGCATCCATCAGCTCTGAAGCGATGAGAAGTGGTTTGCTGTCGGAGGGATTCTCGCGCCATTCTGCCATTATGCTATTAATGCGCTTACTCGCCGAAAAGGAAATGGTTTGGCGATCGGGTTCCAGTGACCAGCGGTGTATCTCTTCGATCGACCGCTTGAGCTGTTCGACATCGGGGTCTTCCGCCTGTACCTCTTTTTGAATATCCGCATCGTGAATCATTTCTGCAATGCGGGCAAAAACACGTGGAAGAGGAATGTTCATTTGCCGCATGACATCGAGAATGGAATAATGATGATTCTCAATTTGTCTAAGCGAAACCTCAACATCGCTGAGCGTCGTGTCGAGTATCTGGTCGAGAACCTTGCGTTGTTCATCCTTGAAGAGGTGCCATAAGGAGTAGCTTCCCGAGCCGAAATGTTTTTCTATGAGGCTGATGGTACCGGGGACGTCACTGCGAAGAAACGTCTCCCGGATTTCCTGATACATTGTCTCGAAACTCTGGTCATCGATAAACTCCCGCACGCCGCCGGCCAGGTTATGATCGCCGAAATACATCACCGTAAAGGTAATCGTCCGTTGCTCCCAGGTAATGTCGGACTCAACCTGAACGCGTCCAGCGGCGAAACGAAGGCGCCCAATGCCCTCTTTTCTGAACAAATCGCTTTTGGCGCGGTAGCTGAAGATATCGGCCTCTTCGGCATACTCTTCAAAGACGGATGAGACAGCGTAGTGAGCACCAACGCGAACAAGATCGAGGACCGAGGGTTTCACGAAATGGTCGTACGCGTAAGCTGCGTTCTTGTACGAGGGAATATTGCTCGGTGCCAGTTCGAGCAATCGTTGAAAGGTATCATCCAGAGAAACATTGGCGACCTCTTTTGCCAACTGGATTGCCCGTGCAGCGTATGCCATGACCTGTACCGTTTCGATTCCGGTCACTTCATCGAAAAACCACCCGCAGCTGGTATACATAAGCATTGCGTTGCGTTGAATTTCCATCAATTTGAGTATTCGCTGGGTCTGCTCTTTGGTAGGATTGGCATCGATTGCATGATCGGCCAGAAAAGACTTCACCGACGAGGTGCTGCGGTCGAGAATGACTCGAATGTAATCCTCTCGAGCACCCCAGGGATCTTTGAGCAGTTGCTCGGCCTGATTCTCGAACAAAAGTGCAAGACTGTCACGCAACCAGTCAAGAGCGCCGCGCAGTGGGCCGCGCCACTGCTGGTTCCATCCCGGTTTCATTCCCGAATTACACCCGCAATTGGAGCGCCAGCGTTCGACTCCGTGGATACAACTCCACGAGGAATTCTCGAATATCTCTACTTCGTAGGCGGGCGGATGCTTATCCAGAAACTCGCCATAAACGGTCAATGAAACATTTTCGGTGGAATCGATATGGTATAGACAATAGGCCAGTGCCATATCCCCTTTGGGGTGATGATGGCCGTACGTTTCACCATCGGTTGCCACATGAACGATCTGCGATTCATCGTAATCGGAGAACGTGCCGATCAGCCGTTCGGCAAAATGTTCTCCGTTATCGAGGATGCCGCCGAATGCGATATCCTGTGCGATAGGACCGTCGTAGAAAAACAGAGCGATAGATCGTCCGCTGGGAAGAGTGCATCGGTAGGACCGCCGTGGATCGATTCTCCCACCGTCGACATCGTGCCATTTCTTGTCATCTATTTTGCGGATTCGCCGAGCCTGACGTGGTGCAAGTATCGTGAATCGGATGCCCTGCTCGGCCATGATGTCCAGAGTCTCATTGTCAACAGCGGTTTCGGCCAGCCACATGCCTTCGGGTTTTCTGCCAAACCGATGCTGAAAATCCTGGATGCCCCAGAGAATCTGTGTGCGTTTGTCACGGCTGTTTGCAAGGGGAACTATAATGTGATTATATGACTGGGCAATGGCAGATCCATGTCCGGAGAAGCGTTTTCTGCTGATCCGATCGGCCTCGATAACTGCCTGGTAGGTGCGAGTGTCATTGCGTTGCAGCCAGGAGAGAAGCGTCGGGCCGAAGTTGAAGCTGATTTTGGTGTAATTGTTAATCAGGTCGATAATGCGTCGGTCGGCGCCGAGAATGCGTGAGGCCGTATTCGGCGCATAGCACTCAGCGGAAATCCTGTCGTTCCAGTCATGAAACGGGTGTGCCGAGTCTTGAAGCTCGACTTCCTCGAGCCAGGGGTTTTCACGGGGAGGCTGATAGAAATGTCCGTGTATGCAAATGTATCGATCCATGGTGCTACTCGTTTGGTATGAGGTACGATATGCATGACCAGGGACCGATATGCCAGGTATCGTTTGGTCGCGTTTGTTGGCTGCAATCTGCTCCCGGACCACCCCATTGTGTATCGGCAGAACAGATCAAAAGAATGCCCGTTCCGGTGGTCCACCTGTCCTGAACCTTGACCTGCCCATCTCCAAAATGATGCGCCGTGACGACAGAGCCTTTCGGGTGAGATCGAATGGTGATAAGGAGATCGGATTCCGGCAGGAGTTCGGATGTACATGAGCTTTTATCTAAGGATGCGAGAGCAGGGGTTTCTCGGCGAAGCCGAAGAAGCTCCCGGTAATACGAAAGCATTTTTTCGTGGTTGCCCTCTCCTCGTGATTCCCAGTGGAGCTTGCTTTCCAGAAATGTCGTTTCGCTTTGCGGGTCAGGAGGCTCCTTGTCCCACTTAAACGAGGCGAACTCGTTTTTTCGTCCCTCTCGCACTGCTTCGACAAGTTGGGGATCACCGTGGCTCACAAAGTAAAGAAAGGGGGACGTTTCTGCGTACTCCTCACCCATAAAAACAAGAGGGACATATGGAGCCCATAGCAGAGCGGTTGCGGCCAGGCGGGCATGTGCCGCCGGTACCAGATGAGTCAAGCGGTCTCCAAGCATTCGATTACCGATTTGGTCGTGGTTCTGGATGCATACCACGAAACGGTCACCCTGAAGGTCGTTGGAATCGCTGCCGAAATGTCGCTTCCGGTGCCGGGAGTAATCCCAGGTGTAGACGTATCCATTCGTGTAGGCCTTCTGCAAGTGAGCAATCGAGCCGAAGTCTTCGTAGTAGCCGATTGACTCTCCTGTAACCAGGGTGTGAAGCGCGTGGTGGAAGTCGTCCATCCACTGCGCATGCATGCCGAACCCGCCGTCTGCCCGTGTCTCTACTACTTTGCGGTCATTGAGATCACTTTCGGCGATCAGGTGTATCTCCCGGTGATTTCCGCGGGATCGTGACTCCACTTCTTCGGTAAGCTGTGCGAGAATGTGCTTGGCGCTGAAGTCGAAAATACCGTGGATCGCATCGAACCGAAGCCCATCGAAATGGTACTTTTCGATCCAGTACGCCGCGTTTTCGATGAAATATCGTCGAACCTGATCGCTGTGAGGACCGTCGAAATTGATTGCCCATCCCCATGGGGTCTGATATTTATTGGTAAAATACGGGCCGAATTCCCAGAGGTAATTTCCTTCGGGACCAAGATGATTGTAAACGACATCCAGCAGAATTGCCATTCCCTTTTCATGACAGGCATTGACCAGACGTTTCAGGTCATCGGGGCCACCATAGGCCGAAGACGGTGCGTACGGGTAAACACCATCATAGCCCCAGTTACGGGCTCCCGGAAACTCTGCCACAGGAAGCAGCTCGATGGCGGTGATACCCAGGTCCAGAAGCTGGTCGATTCGATCGATTACCGCATCGAAGGTGCCTTCGGGAGTAAAGGTGCCCACATGAAGTT
Source organism: Chitinivibrionales bacterium (assembly GCA_041641555.1). Taxonomy (GTDB): domain Bacteria; phylum Fibrobacterota; class Chitinivibrionia; order Chitinivibrionales; family WJKA01; genus JBEPYC01. Next base: position 8,440 of record JBEPYC010000107.1, read on the forward strand.
CGTAAATTACCAGTTCCGAACGCTCGATACCTTTCCACGAGTTATCGGTCCACGGAAATGAAGTGTGATCGACAACTGCCGAAGCGGTATGTACGCCGGTGGGCTGAAAGAACGATGCAGGGTCGGGCCGAGTACGATCACCATCGAGAAGGTATATGTATTCTTGTCCCGGCCGGATGTTTTCAAGCGTTGCTTCCCAGTATCCGTAGGTTTTCTTCTCCAAGGGAACGGTCTTGTTTTCCGAGGGAAACTGAAGTGAGAGTTCCCCGGGCAGCGGCGCCCAGACGCGAAAATTGCACCGGCCGTCACCGAGATAATGGGCACCAGGTATAATGGTTGGCGCATTTGAAAGCATGTGGCTCACATCACCTCCGAGGAATCAAGTTGGAAGAGACATAACATACAAAAAGACAACCTGCCGAGATGGCCAAATCCCATGATGAGCCCGAAATCTTTACTTTTCCCGGGCACAAAGGATCGGCATTCACGCAATAGTGGTCAGAAGAAATCTGCCCAGGGCAAAAGCAGCATAGGCTAACCCCCCAAAAACAAGAAGCATAGCAAAGATCAGAACGAAAACAAACAGGCGATTATGCCCTGATGCCTGAGCGGGATTCCGGACTGCTTTGTCGATAAGACGCATGTTTCTCTGATTCGCTTTCCAGGCAAAGTCGAAAATGTCGCCCGCAATAGGAATAGAGCCTGCCGCCCATTCCACCGCTACGTTAAATGCCATGCGTATGAGAAGTGGGCGTGTTGCTCCCATCCTGGCGGCTTCGAAGACCATATAGCTCGAAATCAGTGCACCGATAACATCGCCAATGCCCGGAATCAACCCGATGATTCCGTCGATGCCGATTCGGAACGAAGTCCCCGGCACGATGATCGAACTGTCCATGATATAGGCCAGAAAACGCATCCGTGCCAAAAGCCGCGGATCGATTTCCCCGTTTTCTTCAATGTCGATGCGCTGATTTGGGTCCAAACAACCTCCCGTCCACAGGCAGGATCTGCGTGCAACTATTGTGCCTGATGGGCCAGGTGGGCTAATGCATCTCGTTCCTGCGCGGTGAATTCAATTTCGGTGGCTTTGGAATTCGCTGCTACCTGATGTGGCTTTCTGGCTCCGGTCACACAAGAACAGATGCCTTTATGCGACAGTACCCAGGCAATGGCAAGAGCGGAAAGATGTGTGTGCTTGCGCGAAGCCCTTTCGCGAAGACTGGAGAGTACGTTTTGGGCATTCTCCCAGGGCTGTTCATCGAAAAAATGGTAAAAGGATTTGCGAACGTCGCCTTTGGGAAAACTTGGGCGAGTCCGATACTTGCCGGTGAGCAGTCCCGCTGCCAGAGGAGCGTAAGCCATGAACCCGATAGCATTTTCCCGGCACAACGGCAGAAGGGATGAAAGAGCAACATGATTCAGCAAAGAAAGCTGGTCCTGAATGTAATCGATAGGACCCGCAGAAAGTGCCCGTTGAAGCTCTGCCGGGGAATGGTTCGAGAGCCCCACTGCCCGAATAATGCCTTCCTCTTTGAGCTTTTGAAACTCCTCGACTGATTTCTCGATGGGAGTTGCAGGATCCGGATGATGCAGAAAGTAGATATCGATGTAGTCGGTGCCCAGGCGCCTGAGCGATTCTTCGAGCTGAGTTCGAATGCTGGCAGGGCTCAGGCAGTGACGATAATGCTCATTGATCAGAAGCCCCGCTTTGGTAGCAAGAATGACATCGGAGCGTTTTCCGCGTAGTGCTTCTCCTACAAGGGACTCGGCTTTTCCGGCGCCGTAAGCCGGGGCGGTATCTATCGTGGTGATACCAAGGTCCAGCGCTGTCTCGATTGTCTCGAGGCACTGGTGCCTGGCTGTCTGGCCCCACGCTTTGCCACCACCTATGGCCCAGGTGCCCAGTGTAATCTGGCTTACTCGCAACGAAGGCATACAATTTCCTTGAGAAAACGTCATACCTGCCTGGTACGCACGCGCTTGCCATGAGTCTGGACCTTTGAGCCATGCGTTTGGTTCAAAGAGGGGCTCAAGGAGAGGCCCGATTGGAAAGACGACACTTGTTCCAAACTGAAATAAAAATCGTACTTGCCGGACATTGTGTAATTATGGACAGGATCGTGGTATAATCAAAGGGGAGCTTTGGCAGGGAAAGATCCCTTTGGAACAGGAACCAAATCTATCGTTTTTTCACCGGTGAACTGAGGCTGCAGCTATGGAACATACCACGCTCTATCTCCGCTTTGGCACGGCTCTGTTTCTTGGTATCATGATAGGAATGCAGCGTGAGTATGCTGCGGAAGAAAACGCCAAGCGCCTCTACACGGGGATACGGACGTTTTCACTGCTGGCACTTATTGGATGTGCGGCCGCGATGCTTTCGGACCTGCAGTCGTCGGCTTTGCCGTTTACGGCCTCGTTGCTGGTGGTCGGCGGGTTTCTGGCGATCAATTATTTCGTTTCGGCCGAGGCGGGCCGTGCCGGGCTGACCACCAAAACTGCGGCACTGCTTACGATGCTTGCCGGGGCACTTGCCTACTGGGACCAGATGGCACTTGCCGTG
>JBEPYC010000108.1:0-11000 GCA_041641555.1 Chitinivibrionales bacterium
CCACCCGGAAGATACGTGTTGGATGCCGATGGATCATGAGCAAGAAGAAACTGGTTCTCGTGCTGAATTACGCCTCGGGTGATTACCTCTATACAAGACATTTTCAAACCTCCCTGGTTTCAAGCGTTTCGTGATGTGATGTGAAATGCATTCCGACGCAGCTATATCTACAAGATAGATACCGGATGCAAATCTGCTCCATGCGGGGTTCAGAGTGATACATTTCGAAATCGACATCTCGGAACCGAAAAGCTGCAGCGGTATCGACGCAGCCCGACGGTGAAGCCCTGCCTGAGAGCCTGAAATCGACCAATTCCTCATGGCACTGTTGTTGCCACCTCAGAAGTGCATTTCTCGTGTTGCACATCCGGTCGGACAGACCGAAAAACAGAAGAGGGGGAGGCGTATGTTGAAAGGACTGAGGGGGATACTGTACTTGTCGATATTGGTGGCCTTTGTGGCGGGGTGCGGCGATGACACTGCCGTGAATGGTAATGGAAACGGCACAAAGCAGGTAACGGTGGAAATTGCCAACGAATCGGGCGATTTCGAGGCACGGTCGGCAGGCCTGATCGACACTGCCGGCATTGCACCGGGGGATTCCGTAGTATTTGGAATAACCGCACCGCGGGGCTCACGTCTTTCATTTATCACCATGTTCGTCGAATCCAATGACTGGTTTTATGCCCCCGGAGACAGCGGGATATCGCTGTGGAATGACCTCATCCCGATTACCGGCGACTTGACCGACAGCATCTACCTCTGGGATGCGGGAACCGAGGTGAACCAACCAGTCGGGCAAGGGGCCAATCAGCCTCCTCGTCAGAGTGCACCAAATACCGGAGCCGACGATCCGCTGAGCTCGGTGCGAGTTATCGAAGACGAGCAGTACTCGGCTGATTCGAACCTTGTCGTTCGAGTGGAAAACCAGGACGGCGATAGTTTTACCGTAACTATACGGGTGCGAGACTCCGCAGTGACACCCGTCTCTCCGGGGGTGTGGGCAGTGCATTCGGGCGATAACCCATTTTTCACGCCTGGGAGCGAAACCAAACTTGGGGGTCTGGAATCTCTTGCCGAAGATGGAAATACGAGCGCACTTCTGGAAACTATCGATTCTCTCACGGGAATTGCGACACCGCTTTCTCCGGGTATCTGGGCGGTCGCCATGCAGAACCAGGTGCTTTTTACAACAGGAGATTCAGCGAGTGAAGGCCTCGAGTCACTGGCCGAAGACGGGAATCCAGCGACGTTGAAAGACTCGCTGGATGCACAGAACATTCGCGCTGAGACTTTCGGAAGTGCTCCATTACCTCCTGGTGAAAGCTTCACGTTTTCCGTGACGGTCGCTCCGGATGATCAGCTCTTTTTTGCTACCATGCTTGTGCAAAGCAACGATCTCTTCTTTGCACCGGACGAAAATGGGATCCCGATCTACCCTTCTGGAGGAGATCTCCTGACCGGAGACATCACCGACATGGTCATGCTGTGGGATGCCGGCACTGAGGTCAATGAGACGCCAGGAGCTGGGCCCAATCAGGCACCTCGGCAAAGTGGACCGAACACCGGCGCCGAAGAGGACTCCGTTGTGACACTCTTCCCGGATTCATCCACCTTCGGAATGACTCAGCGAATCATCCGAGTGACGGTGTCGGAAGATAATTGAGCTTGAATAGATGAGAGAATGCGGCTGCAGTCGAAGTCAGTCTGCAGCCGCATTTTTTGACAGGAATGAAGTTACGAGCGTTTTCAGATTCCTTGCGAGGATAGGGAGTACCGCTTGTTGTTGCTTCAGTGTAAAACCGTGGTGGGGACCAAACGGGGTGTTGTTGGCATCGACGATATACAACCGACCATCAGCATTATCACGGAGAATGTCCAGTTCACCATAATCGATTCCCATTTCTCGGGCAAATACAATGATTCTCCTGATTTCTTCAGAAGAAAAAACTGATCGCGGTGTCACAGTCCTCGAGCGGCTTGGAGTGGTAAACCGATCTTCTGGTTTTCTGTATTTCATATACACCAGTGGGATGGTCTTTCCAAAAACAGGTGCCCGGTAATCCAGGTAATACCCGTCAGGGGTCGAGTTATCGATCATTTTCTCACAGATAGTTCCCCGGGAAAGGTCCCTGGCCGAGGAGAGAGGGCACTCAACAATATGTCCATCATGTGTACTGTTGCCGTTGGACTTCATCAACGCAGTTCTCCGATATGTGAGGGGGTCAATCAGCAGAGAGTAGCCGAACACCTTCTCTAAGGTTTTTCCTACCTGCTGTTTGCTGATGTCGAGCGAGCTGCCGTTTATGACTGGCATTTCCTCTGGAATGCAGGCCCGGAACTCGGGCGAAGTTACGGTGCTGTCGTGGAACTTGAACGCCAGATCATAACGCCTGCAGGGGTCATGGATAATCTTGTATCCTGCCAATGCACAGAGCTTGTAGATAACATAGCCGGGTGAAGGAGTCTGCGGGGTGAAAAGGATCGTTTTCTCGGGCGCAAACAGTGTGCCGAAAAAGGTTCCGTAAAGCTTTGAAGGACGCTGGTCGAGGAACTTCTTTCGCAAGCTCATCTGGCGGTGTGCATGACGAAAATCGCGCGCATACTCGAGGGCTCTGCTCACCGGGTACATATCGCTGAGTGCGGAGGCGGTTATCTGCATAATTCTGAGTTCCTGTTTCTTCAATGACTCCAGTGCTTTGTGAGATTGCCAACGTTATGCTACAGACGTGCAAAGCCCGTTCCATTCTATGGGTGGTTTTCTCCAGAATCACAAAAAAAACAGTTTTTTCTTGACAACGATGGCTCCGTCAAGTATATATAGGCTTGTATTCACATGCAATCAATTTACAGTAGACGTCTTACAATAGACGTCGGCATGAGGTTTCACCTCTACTTCCGATGGGAACGGATCCGTTGCAGAGGAATTCTTCCCGACAGTACGGTCGTGGTGTATTCCTTGGGTGTGAATGTCTCTGGAATCAGTTGAGGCGGGGCTGGGACCTTGTGGTTTGGGTTCTTACTGCGGGGGCGACAGGCAGAATCCACCATAACCAGTCAGGAAACACTGCCGTTTGGTGTTACACTGCTTTCCGAGTTTTTTGCGGGGAAACGAACTTTGACATTTAAGATTTGCCTGCCTGGGTGGCCCGGTTAACCCTCCTTCATGTGAAACCAGGGCATGGCCAGATTCCCGGGCAGGTATTTTTGCACTGCGCATACACAGGGCCTGCCTCGGTGGTACGTAGGCATTGCTCAGCACGAGCGGAGGGATGACCGGTGTCGCACTTAGACATTGCTCAGCGCGAAAATATGGAGACCTGGCAGCGCACCCGTCAGGGAGCTACTTCAAACTCTCGTCACCATCGTTGAAATGCGTGTGAATGTGGCTGCTGTCGCAGAAAGGCTTGTTCTTAGATGCTCCGCACCGGCAGAGGGTCACCCGGTTCCGGGTTTCATAAGCGGTATCTTTGTCTGCAGAGACGATGGGGATGCCGCCCTTAACCCAGAGGGGACCGCTTGCAGCCGCACCGGGATCTTCGGTTACGCTGATCGATGGCGAGAAGTCGGGCTCGATAGGTTGGTTTGTCTCCTTGTCCCAGGCAACGAGTCTTCCTGACGGGCAATCGCATGCCTGCTGAGTGGCCAGTTTTTTTGCTTGAGGCTTATCGGATTGCCCGGCTAAATGCCAGGTGCCGCCCTTCCGATCACAGAATCGTGCCGAGGAGCACAGCCGTTTGGCATCGGTCAGATCGAGTTCCGGGCCTTCGTATTTCTTTGCCTGCTCCACGTAAGGAGTATTCTTGGCTGTCTCGGTTCCATCGAACCCCACGGAATGAGATCCGTCGCAGTAGGGCATCTCTTTGGACATTCCGCACCTGCACAAGGTATAGCTTTTCTTTGCAGGATACTCACTGTTTTTTTTCCAACGAATCGGAAAAACAAAGTCTGTTTCAGCGACTTCCTTTTCCAGTGGAACTGCCCCCGTGACCACATATGGTCCGTTTTTTCGGATCTTGATCTGCGGTTGGTTATCCATCGGCTATTCCCGGTTTGCTCGTGTTCAGGTTGATTGTCGCTCTCGTCGAAAAAAATACATCGGTGTCTTCGCTAAAAAAATGCCTCAGGTGGCAGGGAATAAATGAAGCGTAATCTTGACCGGCTTGCATGCTGTATACTTCTGTTCATTCCGACCTATGGACTTTCAATGCACGTTTTGCCCCAGCGCAGCCGATGGGTGCCGGAGAGTCGTGCAGGTGTCTGAAGTCTCTGCGGGATTATCCTTCGCTGATCACCTTTCTGGTACCAATCCAGTAATCAATTGCCGAATAGGCGGTAAAAAGGGCGGGGAACAGCATAATCAAAAATCCCGTACCGTAACCACCCACCATACGGGGAACCAGCATTATTCCGTAAGCGTGCAGAAGAGCGACGACGGTCACCAGAAAACTTCCCAATGCCTGAAAGACCGCCTTGAATTTGCCTGTTACGCGTGCCGGTACAACCGTTCCTTTCTTGATACACAAATATCGGAGGGCCGAGACAAACGTATCGCGGTAAAGGAAAATGAGGAACATCCACAGGGGAATGATGTCGGCAACAAGAAACCCCGCAAAGATCGTAAGTCGTGATATGCTGTCGGCAACGGGATCGAAAAACTTACCGAAATCAGACACCTTGTTCTGAGATCGTGCCACTGCTCCATCGACCGCATCGGAAAGCTCGATGAGAACAAGCCCGAGAAGTGCTCCCCAGAGCATCGGGGGATTCCCCTGGCGCGTGCCGAATATAAAGAGGTATGCAAAGGCCGGTGCAATGAAAATTCTGAGTGCGGTTACGACATTCGGATTCATTGACATCCCTTTCAAAGAGAATCGGTAAGATCGGCAATAGATTCAACGACAATATCGGGCTGGTCCGGGGCGCTCTGAAGTGAATCGAGGTTTGTTTCGCCAGACAAAACGCAGATCGAAGTAATCCCGGCCTTTGTAGCCATGGCCATGTCGGTGTACAGGCGATCGCCCACCATCGCCGTATTCCGTAATGGTATTCCTTTTTGACTGCAGAGCAGTTCCACAATGGTCGTATCGGGCTTCCCAAAGACTTTCGCAGGCTTCTGGCCGGTAGCATGGGTGATCATTTCACACATGGCTCCGCAATCCGGAATGTAGCGCTTCCCTGCAACCGGGCAAACCATATCGGGGTGAGTAGCAAGAAAGGGCACCCCGTCGTCGATAAAAGCGCATGCTTTTGTGAGCTTCCAGTATTCAAGCTCGGTATCGAACCCAACGACGACAAAATCCGCTTCGGTATCTTCTGGAGTGACAAGGTAAAGTCCGTGGAGAGTGAATTCCTGTTTGAGCGATTCGGTTCCAACCAGAAATACGCGTGCTCCGGGCTTCTCACCTGAGAGATAAAGGGCGGTCGCTTGACCCGAAGTAAAGACGGTATCGATGGTTGCTGGTAGATTCAGGTTGGTGAGCTTGGTCAGGTAATCGGCAGCACTTTTAGAGGAGTTGTTTGTCAGAAAAACGTACTGTCGATTCGTTTCTCGTACTTTTTCGAAAAATTCGAGTGCCCCGGGGAGAAGGCGGTTTTCGACGTAAACCGTACCATCGAGGTCAAGCAGGAAAAGCCTGATGTCGGATAATTTCTGCTGGATATCGCGTGTATTCATGTCGGGAAAATACATCGGCGATGGACTATCCGCAGAAGCGGGACATTCGAAAATACTCAGCTCATAGTATCTGCTAGAAAAATGGGGAGAGGCGGGCAGGATACAGGGGCTTCAGGATGCCGTAGTACCCCTGGAGGGAGGCAGGTCGACTATTGAAAGGACCTTTTCCAAGCCACAATCCCGGAAAAGACTTTTGGTATAGCCCTGAGGTGCTGTAAAAATAAGGCGTTTGGCGTTTTTCTCAAGGAGGATGTGAGAGTAGACCAGGCCTCCCAGGCCATGGCTGTCTATGAAACCGACATTGCTTAGATCGACCACGATTGAATCACACTCTTCTTCTTTGGATTCATCCAGGATTTTGCAGAGCTCGACTATGTCGGTCCCGACAATCTTTCCGCTGATCGAAAACGTTTTTCTTCCGCCTCTTAGCTCACAGGTGATTTTCATGTTCCCATTATACCATAAAGGGGTCATGGTGCCAATCATGGATTGGTCAATTCTTTGCTTTTCCTGCCCGTACCATGTGCTCTTGCCATGGCCAATGACCGCTCATCTCGGTTTCCAGCGTGAAGCTCAGAAATGTTCGTATAAGCACGACGACAGCGAGTACTCCTATGCTGCGAAAGCTCATATCCAGCGTGACTGTATTGATGATATCGGCACCGACAAGAAACTCCAGACCGAGAAGAATGCCCCGTGCGAGATGGTGACGAAATGCACGAAAGAGGGTATGGTGCTCTACCCCTTTCATCAGCATTACAAATGCATTGAAAATAGCCGATATGGAAATGATAACGATTATCGCAATGCCGGTTATTTCGAGGGCGACTGCGGAGTAGTGGATGAATTGATTGATTATCTGCATGGGTGCCGTATGCCTCCATCTCGGTAGCGGAACAACGAATGCGGGAGTATACGAAAGGAGTGCAAGGTGTATGCCAAACTGGCATCACCTTACAATGACCGGCATGCTTCGCGCGTGACTGAATCTTCAGGTCTCTACCGTCGTACACCAATTTTGATGCGGGTTCTTTTCTCCTGGCTGCCTTTCGGTGTTGTTTTTACGATGGCCAGGTAGGTACCATTCCCGACGAGACGCTCATGTCGGTTTCGAATGCTCCAGTACGCGCCATACACACCGGCTTCCGATGCGGCCCGGAGAGGAAGGTCTTCTTCAACGAGATTCCCCACAGCATCGTAGATATCGGCTGTGCCGTATCGGAGTGTCCCGTCGGGACCGCGAGTGGTCTGAAGCGGCATCCTGGAATAAACGCCGATAACAACCCCGTGGGTGCGATCACCAACCGCTGAAGCGTATGTTGATCGTATTCGTGAATCGATCTTGTTTTTCGGGGAGGCAGGATTCTGCGACACGGTTACTTCGATTGTTTCAGTCTGTTTTCCCCGGACAACGACTGCTGGAGAGGATGTCATCGAGTTTCCGGCCGAGTCCGCAATCAGCGAAGAGCGTGGTCCCGGTCCAAGCCGGTCTTCCCAAGCAGCGATATCGTCAGTGCTCGGCAAAACGATCGTGACCTGCCGCACAAATGAACTCTGGCAGGCGCCGGCAAAAGATGAGTTCTCAAGGGCATCGGTCTGCTCGCCCTCTTTGCGGTAATACACAAAGGCGCTTTCGGGCGGCAAAGAAGTCAGAGTAGAGCAATCGACCGGCTCGCTGAAAGTCACCAGAAGCGAGTCCTGACCGGTAGTTTCGGTCTTCCCGCGGTGATCGACTCGTTGGATCACCGGTCCTGCACCATCGATTATTCTCGTGACCACCATCGGTTCACCATCGTCCCCCATAGGAACATCGCCCAGGAGAATCTGTGCATCCTGCCATTCTGTTTCCAATACCGGCCCTGAGTTCTCCTTGAGGATGAGACTGATTGATTGTTCGTCGACATCGGCTTCGATACTGAATGCGCTGAGATCTATCGGAGAGCCATCTGAGCGGGTTAGTTTCAGCTGTTTCACAAGAGAATCTACCGGGGGCATGGTGGTGCGAACCGGCGTAGAAGATGCCCAGGACAGGTCAATACGATCAAGGTGGCCATCGCGGCTGGTGTCGCGCAATGTCGCCGTGACCGGGATAATGGTCGTGTCGATTCTGACCGGCACTGCCAGCCGTGCGGTGTCCAGGGGAAGTCGCGGGTTGCGATACACCACCACAATGCTGTCCTGTCCGGAGTGCACGAGCAGGTCATCGCCGGTGGTTGCCGGTCCTCCGGTTTGTCTGTTAAATACCGCGGTCCACCGGGCGCCGCTTTGATGCAGATCCACCGATCCACTGTCGATTTTGCTCGACAGATCTGTTTTCACCGATGTCAGACGAGGATCTCCAGGGTGAAACGATACCTCCAATTGTTTCATGAAGTCGTTTACTTCAGAAATGGGCTCACCATGGTAAGACAGACCGAGTGTCGGACGCGGCCAGCAGGTGTATGCGAGTCCTGGAGGGGCTTGAGATGGCGTAGCTGAGTCTCGTTGAACCCAGAGGGAGACGTTTACGATAGTGTCTCGCGAATCACCCGTATTCTGATCGATCGTTTGAAACGCGAAATCAATCGTAAAGGGGGTGATGTCCGGTTGCAGCGGAACGGGATCGGAGAAAACAAAGTAGCTGTCGACATAGGTCGTGGATGTATCGGAAATGGTCACACCGGTAATCGACATCGCATTTGGCTTACTGTAGAAGATTGTGCCCATGATGTTCTCGAGAACCAGTGCCAGCAGTGCATCATGGGACGATTCTATTGTCCAGAGGTTACTTGAAGGATTACTGGAAGAGTAGCCGTTTTTCTGGATATTCTCGGTCATTGTCTGCAAACTGCTCGGTGCCTGGTTATCTTTGGTGAAAAAGACGGTATAGGTTGTCGGAACACTGTCTCCATCGCGAAAATGAAACCTGGGCAGACCGGCCTGCATGTCCCCGGCCGGTTCTCCATCTGAAAAGAAAACGATATGCTGCTTATCGGTCGCTATGCTGGTCGATTGGAATGCATGTTTGGCGGCCATAAAGCCGACATTGATGTTGGTGTACAACGAATGATTGCTGGTGTCTTCCGGTACATACTGCAAATGAACGTAATCATCGATTGTGCCGTCATGCAGCCTACCGCGGGTCGTATCGATCGCCATGACCTGCTTGAGTTTCTCTATGCCTTTCGTTCCGTCGGAAAAAACACTGTCCAGGCGGGTGAGGGGGATATAGGACTGGTGGGTTACGTTATCGATATCGCCGGGAAGCTGAGTGAAGAAAGGATCATCGCGGTGATCGAAATACAAAATATTCTGGAGCACGGCGAACCCGACGCGTGCATCGGGGGTATGCCGGTAAATCTCATCGAGCAATGCCAAAGAAACGGTAAACCGAGAGCCCATTCGGTCATTTGGATCGCTGCCAAGCCCTGACATGCTTCCGGAGTTATCGATTACGAACATGATCGAGGGCGGTACCGTGTCAGAGGGTTCTTCGTTCATCCAGCCTTCGCAGGTGTGTATTCGCGGCGCCATAGCGATTACTTTCTCCGGGACCTGAATGGTATCTCCGTCGAAATTTCGTGGACACACGGTAAAGTGAAACTCGCAGAATTCCTGATTCTGGGCGAGAGTCCCGAACACAGAAAGCAGCACAAGCAGGGTGGAAATTCTGTGAAGGGATATTCTGGTGATCGTTTTCCCAGACATACATCGTCTCCCGTATCTATTTGCTTATGGTAATGACAACCCGGCGGTTCTTGTATTTGGATCGTGAGGTAGTATTCGGCGCAATGGGGCGGCCTTCCCCGAATCCGACAATGGTAAAGATGCTCGCCGGCAAACCTTCGGTATCCACGAAGTATTCCTTTACGTTTTCGGCGCGGGCTTTTGAAAGAGCGGTATTGTCCGGGAACGTTTCTTTGAGTCGGCCAGTAATCGGATCGCTGTCGGTATGTCCTTCGATCGTGACCGGGTGGCCGGGATAGGTACGCAGGAATGATGCAATTTCCTTGAGCACTCCTATTGCTTCGCGGGGAATCTCAGCGCTTCCCGAAGCAAAGTGTATCGCGTACTCTTCGGCCGTTATTCGTACGAATTCTTCCTCATCTTCGATTCTCAATCCCTTGATGCGTTTGAGATCGGATAGCTCGTCGGTTGTGTCAGGTGAAGCAAGCTCTTGTACTTTTCGGACGACAGCGCTCAGCAGAGAGACGTTGTTTTCTCCCCGATTTCCAAATCTCTCCTCACGTCCTTTTCCGATTTCAGCAATGATATAGGCGGTATGGGATGAGGCCCAGGTGCCCTCCGTCTTGATATTGTATTGATACATTACCTCAACCTGTTTCCCATAGTTCTTCATTGGGAGGGTGACTCCTCCTGCAAGTCCCCAGTACTCAAGGAAACGCTTATCGAATCCGAGCTGAAGATGCGCCTGGAGAACACCGAGAAAGTGCCCCCCCGCCCGAAAACCAAGTCCCCACTCGATCGGAGTATGCTTTCCGGACAGAAACTCGCCTCTGTGTGACCAGAGGTCCTTGAGGTCGAGATCCAGTGCGCTCTCGACACGCTCTTTCATGAAATCACCGCGCCAGGACAGTCGTATATCGCGAGAGTACGCGCCCGGATTTCCAAATGAAAAACCGAATCCTTCCACCATCGAAGGTGCAATCAGATTAACGGTGGAAAGCCCTACCCGGTGTGTGCCATTGAAACTATTCCTGAGGAGAAGATAGGTGCACCCAAGATCAAGGCCCAGGCCCGAAATCGGTGTTCCGAAGTTACTCTGGTAGGCATAATTGAGGTTTGCGCCGATCTGCAGCCGCTCCGATAGAGCACGTGCATAGGTGAGCATCATCAGAAGGTTCGCATTACCATCGATATCTCCGGCCGGTACCATTCGATTGAGTGACTCATCAAAACTCGAGTGCTGAATGGATCCATCGTTTTCTCCGAGCACCGAAAGCCCGATTGTGCCCTGCATGCTTATTGGGAGTGTTATGCCCGTCTCCCAAAGGAGAAAGGCTCCCTGCATGGTTGGAGCAATCGCCGAACGGGCCGTCAGGAAGTCCTGCGAGGCAGGCAGCGATGGGTTTGTCAGTGGAGAATGGCTGCTGAGAAGCTCGCGCCAGCGACTGCTTACCAGGTACTCTCCCGGAAGGCCATCGGCGCGAATCGTCGAAATGAATGCAACGCAGCAGGTCAGGAAAAGAAACGTGACGAGAGAAAACGCCCTCTTTGTCATTGTGTATACCCCCATTATCGGTACCGGGCACCGACTATGCTTTCCATTCAATAGTAGTATCGAGGGGGAGAGAAAACAACGGTCAAAGAAGAATCCGGAAAC
>JBEPYC010000109.1:0-10757 GCA_041641555.1 Chitinivibrionales bacterium
CGATCTATGGACAAACAGCCCAATATAGTCCTCATTAACTGTGACGATCTGGGCTACGGTGATCTGGGGTGCTACGGTTCGATAAGCAACAAGACACCACATATCGACAGGATTTCCTCCGAAGGTGTGCAGTTTTCGAATTTCTACATGGCCTCGGCAGTCTGTTCCCCTTCACGTGGCGCCATGATGACGGGCTGTTATCCGCCCCGTGTCGGGTTTGGATGCTTCGGAATCAACGAAATCGTGCTCCACCCTGGAATGGGGGAAGGTCTCAATCCCCAGGAAGCCACGATTGCCTCCGTGCTGAAACAATCAGGGTACGACACGAAGATGATTGGCAAGTGGCATTGCGGTGACCAGCCCGAGTTTCTTCCTACTAATTTCGGATTCGATGACTACTATGGTCTCCCATACAGTAATGACATGGGTCGCCAGGTAGACCATCCCGAATCGCCGCCACTTCCTCTGATTCATAATACGGAAGTGGTCGAGGAGCAGCCTGATCAAGCGGGGCTTACCGAGAGGTACACCGAAGAAGCGGTTCGTTATATCCGCAGCCACCAGGAAAAACCCTTCTTCCTTTACCTGGCTCACATGCACGTTCATGTCCCGATTTACCTGCAAGATATCTTCCGCCGGAATTCACAAAACGGCGCGTACGGAGGGGCGGTCGAAACGGTTGACTGGTCAACCGGGGTAATCATGCACGAACTAAAAAAATGTGGTATAGACGATAACACGATAGTGGTATTTACCAGTGACAACGGCTCACGTGCTCGGGACGAAGGCGGAAGTAATTTACCGCTGCGGGGAACTAAGGCTACCACCTGGGAAGGCGGCATTCGGGTGCCGTGCATTGTCCGATGGCCTGAGAAAGTCAAATCCGGACGCAAGAGCGATGCACTGATTACCTCGATGGATTTCCTGCCAACCTTTGCGTCGCTTGCCGGAAGGCCTTTTTCCTCACCCAGGCCGATCGACGGAATCGATATGTCTTCCGTTCTGCTCGACGAAACCGCTCCTTCACCGCGAGACACCTTTTTCTACTACTGGAAGAACGATCTCGATGCCGTGCGTGTCGGGAAGTGGAAATTGTTTATTCGGAGAAGGGGTGAAGAGGTACTTGAGCTCTACAATCTGGAATCGGATATTGGAGAAACGACTAATGTCGCGGAGGAGCATCCGGAGGTTGTCCGCCAACTGCGCGCACGAGCCCGGGAATGTATTGCCAGTCTGGGAGATAACGCCACCGGAGTGGTGGGGTCGGATGTCAGGCCGATTGGCCGGGTGAAAAACGCCAAACCACTAACTGAATACGATCCGAATCACCCTTATATCGTGGCCCTTTACGACCTTGCCGACAGTTCCACCATAACCGGCTAAGCGCCAGCCCGCCGGTTATTGACGCAAGCACCACTGTGCGACCGAAGAGCCCGCAGCTTCTCAGCCCCATCCCTCTGAGCGGGGCTATCAAACAGGTGCCCACACAGGAACAAACAATCTCGGTATCCGTCCGTATTGTCGCGCTGACGAGTCTCATCTATATGACCGAGCCGGTAACGGGCCTCTGCTTCTCGCAACCATTCCGGGTCGAATTGCGCAGAATCCCCGGCGCGCATTAATTCCGCTGGGGTCGTGCTTCGACGGGTGCGCACCGGATACTGTCCAACTCGGTTAGATCCGCGTTTTCGTCGAACCCATCAGCTCCTCCAGGCGCCTGGCCATGTGCTTCACGCGGTCCGGGTGCTGATCGACCACATTCAGGTCCTGACCGATATCGCCGGTGATGTTGTAAAGCTCCGGCTTCTCATCGGTACCCTCTTTCGGGGCGATATAGACCCAGTCTTGTATCCGAAGAATCTGCTTGTGCTGGGTCCCTTCGGTGATAAGCTCCTCGCGTCCGGATTCGCTTTTCCCAAGAAGAGCCTCGAGAACATCGATACCATCGGGTGATGCATCTTCGTCGATGCCCCGGCCAACCAGTTTCGCGAAAGACGCCAGGAAATCCATGTGGCAAACGACCGCATCGGACTCGGCGCCTGGCTTTACATGCAAAGGCCATCTGATGATAAACGGTACCCGCGTGCCGCCATCGTAAGGAGAGTATTTTCCGCCGCGCAGCGGCCCGGCAGGCTTGTGATCGCCCGCAAGCTCCACGGCTTGATCCTGGTAGCCATCGTCGAGAACGGGACCATTGTCACTCGAAAAGATCACGATCGTGTTATCGGCAAGCCCGTGTTCTTCGAGCGTTTTCATCAGCTCGCCGATACACCAGTCCATCTCGACAATGACATCCCCGCGCGGCCCGTGCGGCGTCGCCCCTTTGAACCGGGGATTCGGTATCCGGGGAACATGGGGCTGATGGAGCGCGTAGTAAAGAAAGAACGGGTTATCCTTGTTTTCGGCAACGAACTCCTGGGCTTTCCCGAGAAACGTCTCCGCCATGGTTTCATCGTCCCACAACGCCGATTTTCCTCCGCGCATATGCCCGATCCGGCTGACCCCATTGACAATAGCGGCATCGTGAAAATGGCTCGGTTTCATGGTGAGAAGCTCGGGGTTACTTTTGCCGGTGGGGACTCCCGGAAACGCATTCTCGTGTCCCATGACGACTTCGATTGGATCCGAAGGATCAAGGTTCTCGACCTTTCTATTGTCAATATATACGCACGGCACACGGTCGTTGGTGGCTGCCATAATGTACGAATCATCGAACCCAACATCATTGGGCGTTGCATCGATTTCCGCATTCCAATCTATATCACCTTTGCCCAACCCCAGATGCCACTTCCCCACAATACCCGTCCGATACCCCGCATCTTTGAGCATTGAAGGTAGCGTAGTCTGATCCTTACTTATAATCATCGGATCGTTAGAAAAAAGGATGGCGGCATCCGGATTACGCCATGGGTAGGCACCCGTGAGAAGACTGTACCGCGAAGGCGTACAGGTGGCGGCGGTGGCATACCCCTGGTGAAACCTCATCCCCTGAGTAGCAAGCTTATCGAGGTTGGGTGTGGGAATATTCGATGCTCCGTAGCATCCGATATCTCCAAACCCAAGGTCGTCTGCGTACATGATAATGATGTTGGGGCTTTTCTCCTGAGCCATGACTGAAATCCTTTGAGTTGCTGGTGGTAAAAAAAACAAAAAACTGGAGGGGAGCACTTCGACAAGCTCAGCGACCCTGCCCCCTCTATACCCCGCGTATAGACAACACCTGCTGTATCCCCCACGTCAGGTGCTCTGCTGCCCAGCCCCCCACGGGGCCGACCAGGAATGACCGGCAAAAGCGTTCACCTGATTGCCAGGCGTTTCTGCAGTGCTTTGGGCCAGGGAACGGTAGTGCATACGCCTCCTTGAGCAAGCAGAAAATGCCGTGGCATAGTGCGGGCAGTTTGATGCTATACTCATGCAACGGCCAATCGGTCGCTGCCTGCGGCCCCACTACTGCAGCTCTGCTGCGAACGACGCACTCCTGACGACCAAGATAGATTACGTAGGAATATAGAATGTAATACCTTGCAGTGGAGCCTGGACCTTTTTTTCGTTTCTTGAATTCTCAACTTATCACTTGTGCATTACATCATTTTACACCTCGTAGGGGTTGTAATAACTATACTTATTTTCTAGCATTGCTGCCAATATCCTTTCAATACACCATAGAATGGGAGCCTATGAAGTCACGATTCAAAAAAGAATTCGCAAAGTTCACGATGCCGACGGTTACTCTTCCTCTTCAGGAGCTTCCTCCCGACAGCGAGTATGTGGTTGCTCGTGAAGATGGTGATCTGTATGTCCAGGGGAAGAAAATCCGGTTCTGGGGAGGAATTGGCGGATTTCCACCGCATACGCCGCAAGATCATGAGGATCCTCATCTGGGCAACAAACTTCTGATGACTCGGATAAAGGCCTATGGGTTCAATATGTGGCGAATCTGGCGATACCCTGCGACTATCTGGGAATGCGATGGAGAGTACACGCCAGGCGATGGCAGTCGGATGGACCGGTACGATCACATGATCGCTCTGGCCAAGCTTAACGGTGTCAGGCTTTGGATGGGCGGAGCGGGTGTGGGAGGCACGGCTCTTCCCCACGATGTCGACGTGATCGACGATCCTTCGACGGCCGAAGCATGGCGGGATGCGGTCGCTCAGATTATCGACAAGCGTCGAAACAGCGTAAACCTGGTCAACTGTGTCGCCTCGGCATGGGATCCGCGCCTGGAGGCCATCCTCAAACGGAACGCTTCGAAATACTTGAGCCATGTTAATAAGTACACCGGGCTTCGGGCTGCCGATGACCCCGTGTTCGCCATCTGGGAGCTGGTCAACGAACAGTGGTGGATCGTGAAGATGATTTCGGGTGCATGGATGAAGCTTCCCAAATTCTTCAAAGACAGCCTTCTTACAAAATGGCACGAGTATCTCAAAGATAAGTACGGATCGCAGGAAAAACTGGTCAGTGTCTGGGGTGGACTCAAGCCTGGTGAAGACCTTGAAGCCGGCACTATCTACCTTGCGCCACTTCGGGGTGAATCGGGGCCGGCCGCGCTCAATGATGCCAATACACACGCGATGGACACGTTTATCAGCGAGAAAACCGAATTCGGCCGCGATGATTTCTCCATTAAACGCGGCTCTGATATCAACGAGTTTTTCGCGGGATTGCTTTTGAGCCACAAACAGCGCCTGGCCGATGCGTTCAAGCAAAACGGGAAGGCCACACAGCTCAGCCCGCTTCTGTGGGACACGGGAATCGGATACAACGGAATCTGTCAGCTGCTGCACCAAAGTGCCGATGCGGTCAGTCACTGTACCTATATTGGTGGATGGACCCACGACAAGACTCATCACCGCTACCCCTGGTATAGTGGTCTCGAGGAGCAACCTCGTCTGGGTCAAAATGTGCCGTGGGTCGAGCACAACACCGTCGAAGGAAAACCCTATTTCGTATACGAAACACAGATTGGCGCGCCGGCCAAGTACCGGGCCGAGTACCCATACCGACTCGTCTTTCTTGCGGCACTCCAGGGATGGGATTGTATCTGCTGGCACTCGATGAGCGGCGGGTACCGCTGGGACAAGGAAGAGCACCCGGATGCCCTCGATGCTCGACTGGATCAGCCCGGGCAGTCAGCCTCGCAATTCCACTACAAAAATGATGAAGTCCAGCTCTCGGCCATGCATGCGGCCGGCCAGATGTTTATCAATTCGCACTTTGAGAAAGCGCCGAACCCCACAAAGTTTATTTACGGCCGCCGCACCCTGTTTCATCCGGACAGTATGGACTACGCCGGAAGCTACGGAAAGATGGGACTGGACATGATGAGCACCGCCTTCCGGTACGGCTCTCGGATCGAGATCGATCCTACGCGCGAAGACGATGAGATCCAGGGTCCAACCATTCCCCTTCGTGGCTTTGCCTACCCCAATCCGGTAATGCCCACCGATCAAATGATCTACAACTGGAACAAGGGTTTTCTGACGTTCGATTCGCCTGCAAGCGCCGCGTTTGTCGGTTTTCTGTCCGGCTATGGTAAAAACAAAATCGAGTTCAAGAACGGCGTCACCATCTCAAATATGAAAATTCAATCCGATGCAAACATGGAGCATGGGGTCACGCAGGAAGAAGGCTACGTTGCCATTGGCATAGTCAGCACCGATTCCGATGCACACAGCCTTGCCGAAGCCAGAACAGCGGTTGTGTCCGCAGTCAGCACCAGTCATAACACAGGGTTGAAGGTTGGACCTGATCCTGAAGGGCCGGAGCGGCCTAAGCAAGCATGGGCCCTGATGAAAGTGTTTGACAACGGATCCATGCCGATTCTGTATAGCCGCGTTGGATGCATTATTACCAGTAAGCATATCGTTGGGATGAAATACACGATTCGCGACTGGCACTGGAAGGTGATACGGAAAGGCAAGATCGGCGATACTGGCCGTCTCACGATCAAGGCATCTGAGCCGGCGTTTCTAATTCAGCTGGAGCGCTGAAGCCGAGAAACAGTCAAACTCTTCCATCGACTCCGTAGAACTTGCCCGCACTTTTCCATTTGAGTTGGAATTTTGCGGGCATTTTGCATATCGCCTGGATTCTGTTGAGTGATTTTCTCTCGGGCATCGCTCCGCCCCCCGCTAACCACTCTTTCAGTAACAAATAACGGTGCAGCCATCCGAAAGTTTCACCTTTGGTTCTGCTGCTTCGATTTAAAAGAATCGTGGTGGATACACGGGGTATATAGATAGCACGAAAATCAGTAATCGATTACTTGCCAACACCTGAAGAGTAGTTTCCCCGTGCAGCGGTGAATGCATATCAGCCCTTCAGCTCAGGCAAACAGCCCAACGTTTAGCTTCCTGATTGAATTCGACCCACCGACCCCTTATCGACCATGGCGCACTTTCCTACAATGCCACCCTCCTTATCGGCCTTGATCGGCAAATCGCCTATATAGAGGTGTGCCGCAAGATATCCCAAACGGGAAAACCCGAAATCGACACTCGAAAGCAGGTGCGGAGTGGTTGCCGGAGTGTTATCGAATGAAACATGAGACACATGCCGGGGAATTTCAAGACCGGCCAGGCGAATCCATTGCGAATGCTTGAGGGCTATTTCGTCATTGACGGAAATGAGGGCAGTGATTTTGTCGTCGAGAAGGTGACGGAGTGACGGCGTGACCTCACGCGCCAGCTTCTGCATCGACAAGCGCTTTCCGGTATACACATTCTCCATTTCTTTTGCAAGGAACCGTATCCCGGTTTGGACCTTTTTCTCACTCACCGCCCAGAATGGTTCATTCTGCTCCACCGTTTCGATGCTCATTCCCGGTAGCTTTTTGGCTGTTTCGATGAGATATCCCGTTCGTCGGACAATCCAATCACTTTGTCCTGATATCGGCAGTCCGACTCTCCGATGATTGTGTTCGTAGAGATGCTCCAGTGCACATGAAACAGCCGCTCTGTCATCGATATAGAACCGATAATACCGTGGCCCCACCGAAAAGTGGGCTCGGGTATGCTGGACATGCTGGTTGCTCGTGTCGATTATGGCAACCGGTTGACCAAACGAGTAAAGCCGCGGAATCCAGTGCTCCCACTGCATCTGTGTCGAAGGATTCAATCCCGTATGATACAGAGTGCCCAGGTACCGTGATCCGAGCTTACGCACCAGCGATACCGTATCTTCCAGGGAAACGCTTTCCGAGGGGAACTCCTGGTCGAGTTTGTACATCGTCACGAAAACAATGCGAATGCCATACTTCTGAAATTCCCCCAACAGCGATGTAACAAACGGCTGGGCGAACTTGTTGGTGAAGAAATTATTCATCATTGTTTCCCACGGCGTGGCAAACAACACCACCGGGCGATCATCGGTTCGCATCATGGCCGGCGACTTACGCTTTGGTCCCACAATCCAGCGCTTTCCCTGCTTATGCACCAGGTTTTCTTCACTCAGCACCTTCAGCGCCCGGCCGACGGTATGGGTCGAAACGCCGTACGAGGTGGTGAAATAGGTGGTCTTCGGCAGCTCATCTCCAGCCCTGCGATCCCCATGCAGTATATCCCACTTCAACTCTTCGTAGAGCTTACCATGGGCCTGGGACTGTATGCGCGGTTTTCCACCGACAGGTCGTATGCCTTTGCCCCAGAAACACTCCACGATTCCTTTTTTCCGAAGTACGTCGATGGCTTTGCCCATGGTCACATGCGATACTTCCCATTGCGCCGCCAGTTCGGAAACCGTGGGCAGCGGCTTATCGGGGTTCTTGCGAATCTGCTTTTCCAGTTTTTCCGCGATGGTTTCGAACAGTCGGGCAGGCATGGTGCTCCAAGTCAGTAAAAAGTGCTGATCGTTTCAACTGTGGTTTTGTTCATACCTTAATTAATATAGCCAACATGTTAGGTGTTGTCCAGTAGAACAACATATTCCTTATGCACGATTGGCCCTGTTTCTTTATACTTATGGCGTGGAGGCAGGCGAACGCCGCATGTCGGCTCCGGTGAAACGTCCCCTTCCATCGCGAAGAGCATTCTTCGATCGACCATTCCTATTCAAGACGGTCAAACACTCAGCTCAGTGACAACTCAGGGGGTCAGCCGGCCGACACCTCCCGCCACAGCACACGGAGGCAACATATAATGGGACGTCCATACGCAGGCTCAGCAATTCCGGTACTTTTTTCTTTCCTTTTGGCTGCATCTGTCCCGATTGGCGCTGTAGACGGAATTGCCATATCGACAGCTTTCCGCCAGACAAAACCCTTAAACAGAGAACTAACGCCCGAACGACAGATTGCTCCTGCAGGACGGCAAGGCAATGTCATTGGTCCGGGTAAGATTGTGCGAATGGTTATCTCAGACAATTCTGTAGCATCAGTAGATACTATCTACCAGGAAACCTTCGCCCGGTACCCTACCTTGAATTTCAACGGGACCAAAGTTGCATTCTTTCGCTACCAGGCAAAGCTTGAGAATGATCAACTTACAGGTGCAGATAAGCCTGCGATGCTGTCGGTAATGGATACCGACGGCAGCAATGTTCAGGACATTGTGACCCTGGGAACCGAGTATGGCTATCATTGCTCGATTGACTGGCCCGTCGGTGACTGGATCTATTACCAAAAGCTCAATTCCTACGAAATATGGAAGGTTAAGTATAATGATCCTTCCACTAATCAGCTGGCTCATAACTATAATGGTTATGTCTACCGGAAGTGGGAACTTGCAGCAACTGGGCAGGATGCAGCCATGCAGTGCAAGAATGAAGGTAACAAGAACCTGCCGCATGAGTTTCCACCCACCTATAGAATTCCAATTTCGACTTGGGGCAACAAGTGTGCGGTTGGTTGCAATGCACATATTTCCAGTAGCGGCTTATTCATGGGGCATTTTTCCAACAGTGCGCATACTTATATTCGCATGAATCGATGGGCTGCACCTAACAATTGCCTATCCTGGGTCGATATTCAGAGCACCGATATGGAAGCCTGGGCTGGGGAGAATATCAGTGGCGGCCTTGATGGAAGCATGGACTGGCCAAGATGGTCGGCTAATTCAGACAAGTGGATATGTGTCAATATCGGACCACGAATTTCCATGAACAGTAACGGTGGGAATCAGGTGCTGGTGAACTGGAGAGACAAACAAGCCATAAAGGTTACTCAGAACACCCTCTACGATGATCGCCCCGATTTAGACACTGTCGTATACTGGAACGATGCTGGTGATTTCTGGATCAATCACGGTTGTCTGAATGTTTACGAAGACACGCTTGGCAACCTGATCGATCCAACCACAGGTCAGGAGATGAGCGAATGCGTTTCTGTTGAAGCCCGAGAATCCAATGTGAAACCGCAAGCACCTCGATCCGTATCATTGCATCAGGGAAGAATGCATTTCGGCCAGGGACGCCATGTCGTGCGTATGTTTGATTGCACAGGCCGTTTGATATATTCTGAGCAGGTTCTCCTTGAATCCTGGGAAATTCCCCAGGGTCTTCGGAAATCCGGAATGGTAATGCTCCAGGTGGTTACCCACCGAGCAAACGGAGCTACAGAAGAGCGAACGGCACGGCTTACATTGTAGGGGACCACTGGCCGACACAGAAAACAAAGCTTTTGTGAGGATGCCTGATATCGAAGGTTTGCTCAAGAAAAAGAGGGTTTTTCTGTACGTCAGCAGGTTGCGGTGCTACCTCTCGTGAAAGAGTAACCATGCGCACAGCTGCAAGCGACAGCTACACGTGAAATCGAGTAGGAGAAGAAGGCGGACCGTAAGGTTCGCCTTCTTCGTCCTCTCACACCACCGTACGTACGGTTCCGTATACGGCGGTTCGTGATTGATTACGGATTTTAAGAAAGCGATCGAGCAGTGACACAAGGCCCATTTTGTCGAAGTCGTTCTCGGTGAAAGCTGCGTTCATGTGCGATGCCCCGGCGTTCCACCAAGGTCCTCGTCCATTTGTTGCGGATTTCCATACACGAGCTTCCTCAAGTCCTCGCTTCATCAGGTTCTTGGCTCGGTATAGGATCGCTTCCATTGGCACCATTTGATGCAGCGCAGCTTACGCCGTATCCACTCATCAAGTTCCTCGAACGTATTATTTACCTCTGCTAGCTTGAAGTAAGAATGCCACCCTCTTGGAACCGGTGTGAGTTCGTCGATGACTTTTCCAGTGCTGCAGCCGCGGCCACGACGGAGAACTTCCAGCAGCTTGCCCTTGAGCCGCTTCACCGATTGCGGAGCTACCTTTAGTCGTGTCTTCTTTTCGCTGGTCATCGAATAGCCAAGGAATTTGCGTTTCCACTGGCGGTCTACATGAGTTCATCCCACCGGTTGGTCAGTGGTCATGAGGCCTCCCATCTATTATCGTGGCCTGCCCTTACTTTCAGTGTGGAATTTGGTATAAGGGTCTTCGTCGTGACGGGTCCTGCCGGTATTCTCAGTGAGGGCTCAGCGCGGGCATACCAATCCTCCAATTCACCTGGCAAGGAGCATTACTTGACGATCTTCTGGCTAACAGAAATCTTCAGGATGCTTTTCGCGGTTGGAAGCGAAACCGCCAGTCTCACCTCCTTACGCGTTCCATTTGGCAGGAAGCATAACCAACCAGTGGTGTGTGCTGATGCTAGCCCAGCACGGCCAACACTACACATCCTCGAGTGAATGCACTGTTAGGGGTGAAATTATTGGAGGAGAACACTCCGTCTTGCACCATCAAGCCGGTAAGCCTAACGCCCGCAAGGAATGACTTCT
>JBEPYC010000110.1:0-10748 GCA_041641555.1 Chitinivibrionales bacterium
GGTACGGCAAATGGCCGAGACCCTCGAAAAGAATCTTCTTCGATATCAGTCGGTAAAATTCGAAGAGTTTTTGTCGATGAGTCCCGCAGCAGGACTTCAGTACCTTTCTCCAAGCCTGGTTCTCAGACGCGAGGGGGGCGATGCAGTCACCGATTTCCAAGGACACCTGCACACCTACGATCAGGTGGGGCTTCTTCAGAGGCGAGTGATGGAGGTCAATGAGAATCTTGACAACCGAAGTGCATCCAAGCATTTTATCCCGCTGCGAAAAGAGCTTTTTTTCGCTCAGGACATAAATCACTTTTTACCGAATACAAGCGGCGGATTTCTCGATTCGCTGGATCGCCAGTGGACCTACTCCAAGATTATAAAAGTCGAGACTCAGCTTCATGAAGCAGATAAGATAACCGGTGGGCAGATAAAGATAACCGATTTCCTGAAAAACGGCTCCAAAAGCGTGGTGATGTCCAACAAAGCCCTCAAAGCCTACATCGACCATCGTAACGGCGGGCATCTCTTTGAACTCGATTACCGTTCTCGAGCACTCAACATCTGCGCGGGCTGCCATACCGATCGCCACAGCGTTCCGCGCCTGTTGGTGCCGGGTAAATCGAAAACCGCCTTCATCGATCACATTTTTCCCAAGGCCGCCGAGCATCAGGATTTTATGGCCGGAACCTGCGAAGAGCTGGGGGACTTTTACGAAGGACCGTTCAACTACAATGTTAAGAAGACCTCAACGGCACTGAAGTGCGCACTTATTCGCAACGGATCCATTCACAGCGGTGACAAGGTCAGTCCGCTGACGATCGAAAAGGTATTCGGTCTTGAGGGAGATTCCGCGCGGCTCTCTTTTGTGTACCATCTCTCCAACCACTCGTTGATTCCTCTCACCTTCCGGTTTGCTATCGAAATCACTATCCATTTACCAGGTGTCGTGGAAAACCAGGCATACTTTTCGGGTGGCAAAGAATCGCGGGACAGGCTTGATCAAAACCATTTCGCGATCTATTTCCACCTGGCATTTTGTCGATAAGCGAAGTGGCATCCAGGTGGACATCAACACCCAAAAGCCCGTGACGCTCTGGTGTTTTCCGGCAAACGAACCCTCGTCTGCTTACCAAGGCACGACCATGGTGATCACCACTCCGGTCGATCTGGAAGAAAACGCCCCCTGGAAACTGATGGGCAAAATCGAATGTAAGAAAACCCGAGCGAAAGCGAAAACAATCGATGCGTGCTGAGGCCCTGGACATCACGATTGAGAGCAGAAACGGGGCTGTCTGGCTGGTGCTTTCGGGGCCATTTCATATCGAGCAGGCTCCCAATATCAGAGAAAAGATCACGGTGCTGGTTCAGGACGGCAATCGGAACATTGTCGTGCATATGGAAGACGTAACCTTTGTGGACCCACGCGTTCCGCGCATGTTTGTTGAACTGCTCAATGGAATCAGAGGCAAGGGCGGGGATCTTCGATTTGTATTCCGTAACGAAATAGTTAGCAAAGCGTTCGCTCCATACAGAAATCTGCTGTCGGTTTACCCCAATCCCGAAGCTCTCAGTGCCGGTGGGTTCATCGGGGCACTCAAGCGACAAACCCAGGTTCTTTTCCGACGTACCGGCATCCGTATATCTCGACCGGTCGCCGTCTTTTTGGTCGTGATCATCGGGTTGTGGTTTCTTTCCCTCGGTTTCATCATCCGACTGCAGAGCCGGACGATCCGGAAGCAGACTCAGGAGATCCAGGAGCTTTCGCGGTGGAAGCAGGAAGCCGAGGTCGAGATTGAAGAGCTTACCGAGCGACTCGAACCCATAGAACAACTCGGCCTGCTTCCCGAGCTGGATGAGGATGAATAACCTCATGCATCCCGTACGACAATTTTCGCGGTTGATCATTCAGATACACCGTAAAAATATCTGGCTCTCCGAAATGGCCAGCATCGGTTTTGTTGTTCTCGTGGCCATTTCCCTTTCTGGGGCCGCCGTTTCGATCGTACGCAAGGAAGCTGATATAAACTCTCAGCAGAAACGAATCGAGCAGCTCAAAACACAGAAGGTCGCCTTAGAACGATCGCTGAAAGTGCTGCACGAAAAAGACAAAATCGCATCCACGCTCCAGAATTACGCCCGATCGCAGATTTCAAGCCACACTCTGGCAGATCTGGTGAACCTTGTGTTTGAAAACAGTAAAACATTCGGCTACGATCCGCTGCTTGTTCTGGCAGTCATCCACGTCGAAAGCGTGTTCGATCCACAAGCACTTGGACGGTATCGCTCAGGAGCTCTCAGCGGCGCCATGGGACTGATGCAGCTCAAGTTCAGTACAGCGCAGGAAGTCGCTCAGGACCTGGGAATCGTGCTGACGTTCCCCGAAGATCTGCTTCGGCCCGAGGTAAACATTCCGCTGGGTGTGGCCTACCTGACCCGTCTGATCGCGCAATTCAACAGCTTCAAGCTCGGCGTTCTTGCGTATAATCTGGGTCCGGGTACCGTCAGCCGCTCTCTCCACAAAAAACACCCGCTTCCACTGCGCTATTACCGAAAAGTGCTCCGGAGCTACTATGCTCTCCGGGACCAGGCGGAATCCGAAGCCTAACAGCCCCGCATACCATTATTTAACACCAAGATATTGCGATGAAAGCCCCTTAACGCCCAAGGGATGCCGGTGCTGCTTGTAAGCTCCCCGATTGAGGATGTATTTTGGTTTCTGACATTAAGCGCTTCACCATCCATCTCTCCCCCGAATCAGAGTACCATGGCAAAGAAATCTACTTCAGTCTATGATGAAAGTAAGATCAAGACGCTCAGTTCACTCGAGCACATCCGGCTTCGTACCGGAATGTATATCGGGCGACTGGGAGACGGAACCAATCCCGATGACGGTATCTATATCCTGCTCAAAGAAGTAATCGACAATGCGGTCGATGAATACATCATGGGGCATGGCCGAAAAGTCGACATTTCAATCGATAGCGGCACCGTCTCGATACGCGACTACGGTCGGGGAATCCCCCTGGGCAAGGTGATCGAGTGCGTCTCGGTCATCAATACCGGTGCCAAATACAACGATGACGTCTTTCAGTTCAGCGTCGGCCTGAATGGGGTCGGTACCAAGGCGGTCAATGCCCTATCCTCCCATTTTCGTGTCGTTGCTTACCGGGAAGGTAAATACTCCGAAGCCGTTTTCTCCAGGGGTAAGTTGAAATCCAAGAAGACCGGCAAGGCAGCGGCAAAGCAGGGGAACGGAACACTCGTTGAATTCATACCCGACGAGCAGATTTTTCCGGATTACGAATTCAATTTCGAGTATATCGAACAACGCCTCTGGAATTACGCCTACCTGAACAGCGGCCTTCGGCTCAATTTCAACGGGCAGAAATTCGAGTCGAAAAACGGTCTTCTGGATTTACTCGGCGGCGAAGTGGGCGACAGTGCACTCTACGATATCGGCTACCACAAATCCAAACACATTGAGTTTGCGTTCACACATACTTCCAACTACGGTGAGTCCTACTTTTCTTTCGTGAATGGGCAGTACACCTCCGACGGCGGTACACATCAAAGCGCCTTCCGGGAGGGGCTCCTCAAGGGAATCAACGAGTATTTCAAGAAAAACTACGATGCAGTCGACGTACGTGACGGGATTGCCGGAGCAGTTGCGATCAAACTCAAATCTCCGGTGTTTGAGTCGCAGACGAAAAACAAGCTCGGCAATGCCGAGATCCGTGGTTCAATTGTTCAGGATGTCAGAGCAGCGGTGGTGGATTTTCTTCACAAGAACAATGCCGCTGCCAAACAGGTCGAAGCCAAAATCATGCAGAACCATCGGCTTCGCAAAGAACTCAATGCCGTCAAAAAGGAAGCAAAAGAAGCGGCGAAACGTATTGAGATAAAGATTCCACACCTCAAGGACTGCAAGTATCACCTCGACCATCCCAAACGCGGCGAAGAAAGCATGATTTTTCTGACCGAAGGACAATCGGCATCTGGATCGATCGTGTCTGCCCGTGATGTGATGACCCAGGCGATTTTTTCCCTCCGCGGAAAACCGCAGAATGTCTTCGGGAAAAGCCGGGCTGCCATTTACAAGAATGAGGAGCTATATGAAGTCATGATGACACTGGGAATCGAGGACAGCATCGAGAACCTTCGGTACAACAAGGTCATTATCGCTACAGATGCCGATGTCGACGGGTTCCATATTCGCAACCTGCTCCTCACTTTTTTCCTCAACTTTTTCGAAGATCTCGTACTCGCCGGACATGTGTATATTCTCGAGACTCCATTGTTCCGCGTTCGTAACAAAAAAGAAACTCGCTATTGCTATAATATCAAAGAGCGGGAAAAAGCAGTCAAGGAGATCTCCTACCCTGAGGTGACCAGGTTCAAAGGCCTGGGAGAAATATCACCAAAGGAATTCGGGCAGTTCATCGGAAAGAAAATGCGCTTACTCGAAGTGAACATCAAGTCCATGAAGACGGTTTCGAACATGCTCACGTTTTACATGGGAAAGAATACGCCCGAACGCCGTGAATACATAATGGAGAATCTTGTGTAGGATTACGGTTTTAAGCGCGCACGGACTGCATGCCCGCTTACCGGATTCCGGCTGCAGGCGCCGGTGCCCGCGAGGGAGACGCGAAGCCCGAGCATTCGCATTTTTAGCAGACGACCATTTTCTCTGAACTTTCTTGTCCACTCTGATCGCTCTTAATCGTCCGGAGTAATACGTTACTATGGCATATGCAAACAGCCTTTTCAACACCAACTTCCTCGAGTATGCATCGTACGTTATCAAAGAACGCGCGATCCCTCACATCGACGACGGTTTCAAACCGGTTCAGCGTCGGATTCTTCATACACTGTTCGAGATGGACGACGGCAAGTTCCATAAGGTGGCCAATGTCGTTGGGCATTGTATGCGGTATCATCCACACGGCGATGCATCGATTTATGAAGCTCTGGTGAATCTGGCCAATCGCGACCTGTTTATAGACAAGCAGGGAAATTTCGGGAATATCCATACCGGCGATCAGGCTTCCGCGGCCCGGTATATCGAGTGCCGTCTGACAGATCTGGCTCGGGAGACACTTTTCAACCCCGAATTGACTCATTTCGAGCCCTCCTACGACGGCCGTAATAAGGAACCCCTGGTGGTACCCGCGAAACTGCCCGTACTACTGGCCCAGGGAAGCGAAGGCATTGCCGTAGGCATGTCCACAAAGATTCTGCCCCATAACATTCTCGAACTGCTCGAAGCGGAAATCGCATTCCTCAATGGCGAACAGCATCTTCTTTTCCCCGACTTTCTGACGGGAGGGTATGCCGATGTGTCACAGTACGAAGACGGCAATGGGAAGATACTGGTACGGGCGAAACTGGATACCAAAGACCCCAAAAAGATCGTCATCAGGGAAATCCCCTACGGTACGACGACTGAAAGCCTGATTGCTTCGATAGAAAATGCAGCCAAGGCCAACCGCCTTAAAATTGCATCGATTAACGACTATACGGCCGAACACGTGGAAATAGAGATCAACCTCGCGCGGGGCGTATATACCCAGGAAACCGTGGATGCGCTCTATGCATTCACCGACTGCGAATTTTCTATTGCCGTCAATTGCATCGTTATTAAAGAAGGCAAACCAATCGCAACCACTGTCTCCAATATCTTGCAGCACAATGCAGATACGCTGGTCCAGATACTCAAGGCAGAGCTGGAACTGGAGCAGGGAAAGCTCAGAGATAAGCTGCATGCCAAGACGCTCGAACAGATCTTTATCGAAAACCGAATCTACAAAAAAATCGAAGACAAAACTACGGCCGAAACAGTCATCAAAGCGGTATTCGACGGGCTCAAACCGTTTTCCAATCAGATACGGCGTGAAGTCACTCGCGATGACATAGAAACCCTTCTTCGTATCCATATTCGAAGGATCTCTGCCTACGATATCAACCGGGCCAAAAAGGAAATGAAGGAAATCAATGCCCGGCTGAAAGAAATCAAGCATCACCTTGCCCATATCGTTGAGTACACCGTCGGGTTTCTCAATGGGCTTATCGAAAAATACAGAGCCTCCATGACCAGAAAGACCGAGCTCATTTCATTTGAGAAAGTCGATGTCCGGGAGGCGGCGCAGAGAAACCTCAAACTTCGGTACGATAAAGATACCGGTTATCTGGGGTACGAAGTCAACGGAAACGTTCTTTTCGATGTTTCGCAGTACGACCGGGTCCTCACTATTCGCAAAACCGGGGCTTATTCGGTCACCGACGTGCCGGAAAAAGCATTCGTGGACAAGGGCATGCTCTACTGCTCATTTGCAGATAAGGAAATTTTGAGCGAAACGGTATTTACCGTCATTTACAAGGATACCAAGACGGGCAACCCCTACATCAAACGTTGCAAGATCGAAAAATTCATCCTCAATCGGGGGTATTCGATCGTTCCCGAAGGCAGCAAGCCGGTGAAACTGACGACCCAGACCAGCGGAACCTTTGAGGTCGAGTACAAGCCCAAACCCCGGGTTCGCGTTCTCAAAGAGACATTCAAAATCGAGGACTTTCTGGTCAAGGGAGTGAAAGCAAAGGGTGTCCGTCTGGCCAATCGGGAACTGAAAACGGTTCGCTTGTAATACGAGGTTCCTCGCGATTACCCATGGCCGTTTCAGTGGCACCCTTACGGCCACCCCCTACATTATTACCACTGCACCAAACCCTTCGACTCTCCTGGTTTCCTCCCTCTTGGTGCCTCGATGCGGTTAATCTC
Organism: Chitinivibrionales bacterium; assembly: GCA_041641555.1. Lineage (GTDB taxonomy): Bacteria > Fibrobacterota > Chitinivibrionia > Chitinivibrionales > WJKA01 > JBEPYC01. The sequence goes on from JBEPYC010000110.1 coordinate 6,770, forward strand.
GGCCACTGCAAGCAGCCCCAATCCGCAGGCGAGAAACCAGGGATAGTAATCCCAGAGAAACGCGAGTCCGGTCTGCACCCCGGGAACCCATGAATGCGGCGCTGTGGAAAGGGCAATCAGTACCAGGAGGAGTTTTCTACTGGAAAGAAACCCGGCATGCGCGAGTACAATGTATGCAGGAACGAGCAGGAAGACATACGAATAATTCTTGAAACGGGGCATGATCACCGCGTAGGCAAGACAGCTGACCACCACCGACCACAGCCTTTTTTCCCGCCCCCCCATGGATGATCGAACGATTCTCTGCAGAGTTCTCCAGAGAATCGTTGCTGCAACTACCAGAATCATCCCATATACCAGAAGACCGACTGCATCGGTCACCGAACCTTCCAGATCAAAGCGCATCAGGACATCACGGATGAGTGCGCCTGCCGATGGATTGATGCTTCCACGATCGGCGGCGGATCCCTCACTCAGCCCTTTGAGCGCCATACCATAGGACAGCAGCCATTTCCAGGGAGTAACCGCGAAACTCAGAAGAGCCACAATCAGCAACCCGACCGATCCGATTCCCGCCATGCGTACTTTCTGTGCCCGTGCAAGAACCGATGGTAAAAAGAGAAGTCCCAGAAACACAACCGGGGTAAGCTTAAACACCGATGCACCGACGATTGCCAGGGCAAACCCGGCAAAGTTTCCACGAATGAAAAGCAGAAAACCAAGCCAGATGAGCAGATTAATGGGAATTGCCGCATTACCCGTTTTCAGTGCAGCATACAGAGTACCATTGAATCCGAGTGCGCACAGAAGAGCAAACCATAGCCGGTGCGACCGTCCCACGAAATTCTTGATCCACATCCAGAGCAAAAGAAGCGTGCATACAAGTAGCGTCACCCCCCAGAGCTTCACCGCCATGTCAAACGGAACCAAGGCATAGGGTAGAAAGAACGGAAGTGCTGCCGGCGAATAGACAAAGGGAAGGTCGGTGCTGATTTCCGGTGACTGAATGTTTCTGATAAGATACGGATTATCACCTTTTACAACAGAGCGGGAAGCGCCATAGTAGGATTTGAAATCCCACATGTGGTTTCCCCGCACCACATTCCATGCCGCGATGAAGACCAATGCAGACACGGCAATCCACAGAAACGATTTGAGCATGAACTGGGCAGGTGAATTCGACATGTAACATCTCGGTGCGGATTGCGACCACGACGGTACAATCCGAGAACAGGCCATTTGAGCACCCCGGACAGAGACCGGACTCTTTTACTGTACTTCTAATTCAGCCTGAGCGTCAACGACATCACGGTTGATCAGAAGGCGCGCTTCATGAATCTTATCGGCGATTTCCGGGTCGGGGATGTTATCGCGAAGAGTGCGGAGCAGCTGAACGATCATCCGTAATACACGTATAAGATCGCCTTCGGGAACGCCGAATTGAGTTAAATCTTTGAGAGTAGCCCCTTTTGCCCAGGCAAAAATGGGAGCGGCAAGAGAAAAATCCATTTCACGGATCGGGGCCATGATCCCGAACTTGATTTCACGCCGTCGTAGACGGGTGATAACCTTCTCGGCGCTGAAACGCAGACGGACATCGGTTGGAGACGCGCCACGTCTGCTTCGGCTTTCTTCGGTGACAAGCCCCCCGAGAACAACCGGAAGCTCGTCGGGAGAGGCTTCCTCCAGGCTGCGTGTAAAATACAGCTCAGCAGCCTGTATCTCGTACCCGCTAACCGATGCCGCCAACCGCCCCTTCTCTGTCAAGTCAGTACCTTCGAGAAATCCCGCATTCTGTAGAAATGCGATCCGGTTTCGGATCTGTTCTTCTTCCCGGCGATACGCTTTTGTCAGCGGGAAGCGACCGCCACGGAAGTTACCGAAACTCTTGCGGAAAATCTCCAGGACATCTTCTCCGAATTTACTATACAAATTCAGGATGGTGGCGTAGGATGCCGAAAAACGACTTCTGATCTTTTCGTTCTTGCCATAGAGGATTCTTTCCACTTCTTTTGAATCGGTCGCTTCGGGAATGACCTGGGCATAAACATACCCGACTTCATCCATTCCTCGTCGACCCGCTCTCCCGGCCATCTGATTGTACTCACGTGTCATCAGATAGCTAAAATCCACCCCATCGAACTTTTCCAGTTCGTCGAAAATAACCGCACTTGCCGGCATATTTACGCCCAGGGCGAATGTAGATGTACAAAAAAGGAGTTTGATCAAACCTTCGGTAAAAAGACGTTCAACGATTTCTTTGGCGGCCGGGAGAATGCCTGCGTGATGGTAGGCACAGCCGTGCAGCCAGAGATGTTTCATGCGTAAGAGCCGGTCGTAGTCTTCGAGCCGGTATTGTTCGGTAAGATCACTGATCATCTCCCTGACCCGATTGTGCTCTTCTCGATTGAGCAGGTTGAGTTTGACATGCTGCTCTGCATACCGCTCACAGGCCCGCCGGTTGAAACAGAAGTAAAGGATCGGATAGTGGCCTTCTTTCATGACGTGGCGCACGATTTTCCGCGCACCCGGCTTTTTCATGAGGAATTTACGGCGTTCACCGGGGTTTTTGCGGTATTTCTTTCGGATGCCGCGAAGAGTAATGGGGCCATACTGAGGACTGTAAAGGAAGTGCCGAAGCGGCACGGGTCGCTGGTACTCTTCGATGACTTCGAATGGACGGTCTCGAACGATTTCCATCCAATTCGATATTTCGGCAATGTTTGAGACGGTAGCACTCAGGCACATGAATCGAATGTCACGGGGAGCGAGAATAATGCTTTCTTCCCATACGGTCCCCCGGTCGGGGTCATCCAGGTAATGTATCTCATCGAAAATAACGTAGTACACATCGCCAAGTCGCGGTGACCCTTCGAGTATCAAATTCCGGAAAATCTCGGTGGTCATGATCAGAAGGCGTGCTTCAGGATTTATCGTGACATCGCCGGTATGAATTCCCACCATCTCTTCACCAAAACGTTTTCGGAAGTCCCGGAATTTCTGATTGGAAAGAGCTTTTATCGGCGCAGTGTAGATGACCTTCTTTCCTTTCCGGACCGACTCATCAACAGCGTATTCAGCGATAAGTGTCTTGCCGCATCCGGTGGGAGCTGCCACAATCAGGGACTTCCCATGATCCACTGCCTGGACAGCTTTTTCCTGAAATGGATCAAGGGTAAAACCTAGATACTCCAAATTACTGCGCCCTTCCTGGTCAAAGTTGCATTTCCCGCACGGGGAAGCCCCGTACAATCCACCAGCACGAATACTGGCGTTCACTCAGAGAACCCCCCACATAAAAAAGTACAAAGGGCGCCCGGTCTTCGCTGGAAAGTAGGAACATAAGTATAGTATTCTAATAAAAGATGAATCAAAGCATATCACAACCCGCCTCACATGTCTTTTCCCAGGGCTGGCTGCCGGCAGCGTTTGTTCTTGGGTGTACGGGTGCTGCATCACTGGTTTTTCCTTCAGTCGCAGCTCCATTCTTTGAAGGGGCCGATGGGACTCTCTGGGCAGGGCCGTTGCTGCTTTTCATGGGATGCAGCACAACGATCCTGGTTCTCGGGTACCGTTACCCTTTCATGCGGAAGCTTTCGGCTCGCGAACTCGTACCGGCAACACTGCTCTGGATGTTCGGATCTGTTATCGTATTCATTGCCATTCAACGCATGACTGCCGGACTCCGCGTGTACGAGACTTTCAATGCGCTCATGGCACAAAGGATAGCCACCGGCAAGAGTCTTTATACGAATCCGGCAATCGAACCGCTTGGCTCGATCTATCCGCCCCTCTATTACCTTCTGAGCGGCGCAATACTCAAAATCGCTCCTGGATTTCTTACCGCCGGGCGCCTGGTCTCCCTGGTCGCAACACTTGCCACTTCGATACTTGTTGTTTCGCTTGCCGTGCGGCAGGGTGCCTCCAAGGCACAGTCGCTCTGGGCCGGCGTGCTTTTTCTCGCCCTCTACAATGTTCT
>JBEPYC010000111.1:0-6307 GCA_041641555.1 Chitinivibrionales bacterium
ATTAACAACCGATCTCCGGGGGGTTATGGAAGTCATCTCGTTTCTCAACAACAAAGGTGGAGTCGGAAAGACAACCCTGTGCTGCAATATCGCTCAGGCCCTGGCAATTTCCGGAAAAAAAGTACTCTGTATCGATAACGACAACCAGCACAGCCTCAGCAACCGGCTTCGGGTGAAAGTCGGCAAAGTCAACATCAAGAATCTCTACCGGGATTTCAACAATGCCGAAGACTACGTGCCGTTTCTTGAAAAGGCCGTTTTTGTCACTGCAATTCCCCGCCTGCATTGCATCACCTCGACATTCAGCCTGATTAACTCTGATGTCAAGTCCCTGAAAGCCCTGAAGGACCTGATCAACAAAAGCGAAATCAGTGACTTCTATGATTTTGTGCTCATTGACAATCATCCCGGCCTCGACCTTCTGCAGCAGGCCTCGATTCTCGCCTCGACCCGTTTTTTTATTCCCGTTTTTCTCAAGCAGCAATCGCTTGAGGGACTCTCCGAGATGGTGCGTTTTCTGCACAATCTGATTGTGCCGGATCAGGCGATATCGATCATTCCCAACCACTACGAGACGATCAAAAGTGACAAGGTCATGCTCGATGTTCTCAGGCAGATGTTCCCGGAGAATGCCACTCAGACGTACATACCGAAAGATCGGGTTATCGAAGAAGTGGAGAATCTGGGCAAGATTCTGTTCCTTGACCGCCTGCTGTCTTCGAAATCGGTCCCCTTTCTGATCAAATTGGTTACCGAGCTGTTTCCGGAGCAGTACGATGAAAGCAGTCTCCGAAAACGAATTGCGGTGAAGCGTTCAAAGCACCAGGGACGGAAAGTGCTGGCCAACCTTTCAAAGAAGGAAGATTCTGATGAACCGAGAGTTGAACCAGAACCCGTGGGCCAATCGTAATCAGATTATCGAGAATATCCGGGCCAATGTCGACAACGAAGCAATCGATCTCTTCTCGAAAAACCTGGCGTCTCCTCCTGGAAAAAAAAGGAAGCTCAAGGGTATCTATTTCGATGCCGACATTGCCGAAGCGCTCGATGAACTGAAGAAAAAGCGGGTAAACATTTCGGGATTCGTAAACAGTGTCGTCCGCAGTGCACTTCAGCAGAAATAGATATTGAGCGATGACCCGGACGTTCGAAGTTGCCGTGATAGGCGGCGGTCCCAGCGGCATGATGGCAGCTATTGCGGCAGCACAGCAGGGCTCTTCGGTATGTCTGCTCGAACATGGCCCACGCCCGGGCCGGAAGCTTCTGGTCACCGGAGGCGGCCGATGCAATATCACCAACACGCTTCGCCCCTCCCAGTTCTCCGCCCGGTTTCATGCCAAAAAGAACTTCATTACCCCCGCACTCCGCCTGTTTAGCAGCCGTGATCTCACCTCGTTTTTTGCCGACCGGGGAGTCCCCTGCGTATCCGTTGACTCTGTACACGTACATCCGGAAACAAAGAAAGCCGGCGCCGTGCTTGGTGTTCTGGAGCAACAACTCCGGAAGCTCGATGTACAGGTAGTCCCTGAATGTCATGTAACCGGAGTGCTGCTGAATGGGAAAACCGTCGAAGGAGTGAAATGCAGGACCACCTCTTTTGCTTCTTCCAGTGTCGTTCTGGCTACCGGGGGACAGAGTTATGCGCACCTTGGATCTGATGGATCCGGGTATGCAATCGCCCGATCTGCAGGCTACGCAATCACCACTCCGGTTCCCGCCCTGGCGGGACTTACCACCTCAGAGGAATGGCCGCGGAGTTGTGCGGGGACAACACTTGAACATGGTGGCATTCGACTTTTGTCCCAACCCGGAAAGGTATCGTTGTCACCAGGGAATATACTGTTTACTCACAAAGGAATATCGGGACCGGCAGCACTTGATATATCGGGTATTGTTTCACGTATTTTGCTCCAGCAGGCCGAAGTCCCGGTCGGCGTTGTACCTCGCGTGGACACTACTGGTGAGCAATGGAACGAACGCTTTATCCGATGGCAACAGGAGCATGGCAGCGCTCTTATTCGTTCCCTGCTCGGGAGGTTCATGCCTTCCCGCCTGGCCAACCTGATCGCCGTCCAGTGCGGGCTTTTTTCTACCCGTGCCGCCGACCTCACCAAGCCGGCCCGGAAGCGCTTGACGCAGGTGCTCTCCGAAGGAATACTCTTAACGGTCCAAAGAACCGAAGGGTTCGGCAAAGCGATGGTAACCTCGGGCGGGGTGTCCCTGGACCAGGTTTCATGCCGAAGCCTTGCCGGGACTAAAACCAGGGGGCTGTATTTCTGCGGAGAAGTCCTCGATATCGACGGCCCTTGCGGAGGTTTCAACCTGCAATGGGCATTTTCCAGCGGATACCTCGCCGGAGTGTCGGCCAGTCAACATTCCACTTAAGCGCAAAAACGACAAGGCTCTCCGTACTTACTCCCTTTCTCCGGCTCAGCAGAACAGCACATACTCTTCAGGATACATGTCTGCCTCCCCTTTCTTTTGCTGCCCGTATATGGTATACTCGAAAGACCTTTTCTCTTTATTCACAAGGTTTTCAGGATCTCTTGTTTTTAGAAAGTACGTCATAATATAGTTTAAATGGCAGAGGGCTTTACGGCCAGAAACAGGGCGCCTGGAAAGGCTGCTCACTCGCCTGCGAAGTTAAACGCTTAAGGAGCCAAGCATGAAGAAAATATTTCGAAAAATATCGCAAACCGAACTCGATATCGACCGGCTTCATTCTTCATCTCACTTCAAGCCGACGATCGTCATCATTTTCTTTGCGGCGTTGGTTTTCCGGGTTGCCAACGAGATTCGCTTTCCCAATACACAGGTAATCCCCGATCTGCCGCTTCTGGCCTGCGGCATCATCGCGATCTCGGCACTGTGGGTTCTTGAGACGATCGACCGGCAGCGTATCTTTCGCGTATTCAAGGACTTTTTACGAACCAAAGACCGGGAGGAGCGAAAGCAAATTGCGGCTCTCATGAACTTTGTCGGAGCAATCGAGAGAAAGTACGCCTTCATGATGGGCCATGGGAAGAAGGTCGCGGTGTATGCCGAGGCAATTGCCCGGAACCTGAAGCTCACCGATGAAGAAGTCAAGCGGATCAGAACAGCCGCTGTGCTTCACGACATTGGCAATGGCGCACTCCCCGATTCCTACATCAATAAGCAGCAGCCCCTTACTCATTACGAGTGGTCCACGATCCGTCTGCATCCGATCGTTTCGGAGAGTCTGGTTTCGCATGTTCGTAATTTCAAACAGGAAGGATTGATTATACGGCAGCATCACGAGCGCTATGACGGAAGAGGTTACCCCGATCAACTTCAGGGAGAACAGATCGAGCTTGGCGCCCGGATTCTTGCTGTTGCCGAAGCCTTCGAAGCGATGAATTCTCCACGGGTGTATCGTGGAAATGGAATGGATGCCAGGGCGATCCGACAGGAGCTTATCAAAAACTCCGGTTTTCAATTCGACCCGATGTGTGTCAATGCGCTCCTGTTTGCGCTTCAGCATGATCCCAAACTGTGGACCTACGCCAAGAAGCCCGATTAGTCCGGCTGCTACGCGCTGATCTTTTGAAAGCGGTTTGCATGGGTGCCGGTGACAGGGACAGCGAAGTGATCCCCGCGAAAAACCCGCTCGGCGCTCCACAGCGCCGCCAGTGCATCGATCAGGTCATCGACCGGAACCCGAAGCATCCTCCGCCAGTCCATAATGTCCTGGTGGGTAACCGGGAGGTGTCTGCTCAAAAGAGCAACGCGTTCCGCAACGCCTTCAGGGGTCTTTTTGTAGTGCTCCATGGGTCTGCGACCTGCCATGAAGGAGAAAGAGAGTTCGGGGTGAACCTCATGAACGACTTCGGCAAACGGTGCATTCTCGCGCCGAAAGTCGTCGATTTCCCGAACTTTTCTCACAATCCCCCACGATTGCCGGCTCATACGTTTCTGTTCGATTCGCTCCCGGATCTCACAGGCCTCTTCGTAGCTTGAAGCCCTGAGCACCTCCCTGAGAGGCGCATCGAAAATACTGCTTCCCCGCTTGCCGAGCAGTCTCCTGGCCTCGATATCGCACATTCTTCGACCACTTTTTTGCAGACCGACCGGTATATCGATTCCGATGACTTCGATCTTTCCAAGCTCCTGACGCAGGTCATCGATGGTTCTCAAGATACGGCAGGTAACAGAGCCGGTGCGACTATTTTTCGAGGCCGCCACCCAGCCCTTCCGGCATCCGTCGATTCCATAAATATCAGTCATATGCTTTGCGGGCTCCAGGCCCCGGTCACGCCCTCAGGAAGACCATTCTGTTTATTACGTGCAAAAACTCCGGTAGCTACTCAAAAGGGTGTCTTCGGAAAGCTGCGTCCCAGGCAACTCATGCGTGTTCAGGTGAGTCTGCCTGAGCCGGTCCATCTTGCGTTCCGCTCGGGACGGCTTTAATCCCAACATTCCGATCCCGCCGGTACGCGATGGCAGTCACGATCAGCGCGCCCGTGCCGAGGACTGTCGCAGCTGCCCCGACGAGCCAGCCGACCAGCGGCACCAGTCCGGCTAGACCAAGTATAACCAGTCCGAGCAGGGCCTGCCAGATCGGAGCGAGTTTCCAGTGCGAAGATTTCGAGATGGTGCTGCCAACTTTCGTGGCAACTGAAATATACCCGAAGAGAATTGCGGCGACAAACGCTCCGGCTTCTATGAGAATGAGCGGAATACCAACAAACGTTATTGCCAGCAGAATCGCCAGAGGGATTACGGCCATAAAGGCAAGGACCCCCCACCCAATCGACTTACCGGGTGACTGGAAGGCTGTGTCGCCAACTGCGCTTACCTGACGAGGAAGAAGCGCCACCACCAGCAGAGCAAGGGCAGCAAACCCGATAAACCCAATGATACCGACACTCCAGAAAACTGCGCTCCAGATTCCGGGAGCAAAGTCTGCCCAGGGACCACCGATCTCGACAATATCACCCCGAATGATCGCTCCTTCAGGCTGCACGATCTCACCCCCGATCGCAACTGCACTTCCGTCCACAATAGCAGCCGGTGTAAGCGCAACCGTACCACCAATCGAGACCGCATCCCCCCTGACCTTCCCTTCAACCGTAACACTTCCGCCGATAGCCACGGCATCCTCGACTACCTGCGCCGGTCCCACCACGACATCTTTGCCCATGCGTACGACCGAACGTTGCTGACCACAAACTGCTGCGGCCATCGTGAACAGGACAAACGTAAGAACCACCCTCAGCTGCCTGCGCGCACTCGTTATGTGCATTGATGCCTCCCTCGAGAATCGTGGATATGCTATCGACTAAATGCTTCAGAAAAATTCATTCTGCGAAGAGCTGAGAACGCTACGTACGGAAGCTGTCTTCGGGGTTCTCATCGCCACCACCTACCGCAACTCGTGTGCCATTGGGGAAAATGCCCCAAACGGCCCTGAATACATCGATTTCTACGCGCTCCCGCACCCTGGCGTTTGGCCAAAGATATTCAAATGACATATTGATACGATATGTATATAATTAGCAAGGTAGGCCTGTGCCGGCAGACCCTGCAGTCCAGTTCAAGGTTGCTTCAGGATGCCCCGGTAGCGCAATTATTACCCGGGCTCATGAAGCGATTTGTTTCGATCGAAAGCCGGTATCGCTCTCCTGGAAGGACACCTGAGCACGATGGGGCACGTGAAAGGGCAGTCCAACCCAAGGCACGGTTGAGCACCTTTAAGCCCTGTGTGTTTTAATGGCGGGATCGAGAGTGGCGTCGGCGCGTCCCCATAATGTTATTTTGACAAGTTCTATCACCTTCATGCCCATACCGAGACCTTCTCTGAATAAGGCAAAACCATGATTTCCAGTCTCATGCCGCTTTGCCCGCTACTCACGTGCTTTGCCGCGGTACTCGTTATCGGGTACCTCCTTGCGCAGCGAAGGCGTACCGGACCAAACAGGGCATATCTGACCTTTGCTATCGCCACGCTCATCTGTTCGGTTCTCGAGCTGCTGGTCCGGTTGCCGTTGAGTCCCCGGCTGTTTGAGATAGCCAGCAGCTTGTCGGGACCGGCACTCTACCCGCTCAGTTTCTTCTATCTCAATTTTGTCTACGAATTCACGGGCAAACGGCGCGACAATCCGTATTTCATTTTTCTGGGCATAGCGGCTGTATCGGTAATCATCAGTATTTTTGTGACTCCCATGGCTCGCGAATTCGACCCCGCAACCGGTGTAGTGAATATCTACTCGACAAAAACGGGGGCGTTACTTTTTCTTGTGGCGACCTGTTTGACGGGAGTGTACGGAACCGGTGTGTGTATCAGGTA
>JBEPYC010000111.1:6317-10687 GCA_041641555.1 Chitinivibrionales bacterium
TTCTCCAAGGGCGCAATTCTCTCTACAAGAAGCAGTTGAAGATCTTTGTCCTGGGGATTTTTGCATCGCTGACCGTGGGAGTGGCAACCATGGTCATTCTCCCGATAGTACTTCACGTGCCGGCAAGCGCTTCCTCGATTTCGCTGCTTATCGTCAACCTCACTACCTATTACATAATTCGCAAGTACAATTTTCTCTCCGTGGATATCGTGCAGGTGGAACAGACCTTCGAGAAGCTTTTCAACAATGTCCAGGACGCCGTGCTACTCTTAAATACCAGCGGTGCTGTCATTCGGGCGAACCAGAGTGCCGGTGATCTTCTCGGTTTCAATGTAAACAGAATGAATGCCGAAGATCTCGGCGAATATATCCAGCAGTACAAGTGGGATGCCGATTTCTCTGGACAAACGACTCTTGTTTCCGGGCCCCAGTCTTCGCGAGAAGTGCTTGTTTCCCAGGCTCGGGTAAGCGACACCAACAGTTCTCTGGGTACCCTACTTATTCTCAGGGATATTACCGAATACAAGAAGGCCGAAGAGGAGCTTCTTCATGCAAGAAACTCTCGGTCCATTGCGCAGCTGGCCGGTGGTATTGCGCACGATTTCAACAACCTGCTCAGCGGGATTGTAACGAGCTTCGGGCTTGCACGCATGGATGTAGATCCGGAGTCAGAAACGTCCCAGGTACTGGAATTGGGTGAAAAGGCGGCGCTCAATGCCCGCGGGCTCACCCAGCAGCTTCTGACATTTGCCAAAGGGACTTCGACTCGAAAGGAAGTCTTTGATGTAAACGAAGTGATTCGGGAGATATGCAGTTTTTCTATCCGCGGCACCGCCATCCAACTCAGAATCCACCTTCCCGAACACTCCATACCCATCGACGGAGACCCGACCCAGGCGGGCCAGATATTCCAGAACCTCATACTCAACGCATCGCAGGTCATGCCTGAGGGCGGGGCCATAGCAATATCCGCGCAGACCGGATCGTATGAACAGGGCGTATTTGCAGTGGTGCCCGACGGAGACATGCTGGAAGTCCGGGTTACCGACCAGGGGCCGGGTATCCCCAAAGACGTCCTTTCCAGAATCTTTGAACCGTATTTCACAACCAAAGAAAACGGAAGCGGGCTTGGCCTGGCGGTGGCTCATTCGATTGCCCGGAAACACAACGGTGATCTCAAAGTGCTGTCCACCACTTCCGGCGGAACGACCTTCGGTGTCTACCTTCCCATTTACAACGGCACGCTTCCCAGAGAAATACCGCAGGCGATCACCATGACGCCTGCATCGGGTAGGATTCTGGTAATGGACGACGATGCAATCGTGCGAAAGCTGTGCTCGCGTCTGTTGACGCGGATAGGGTACTCGGTTTGTGCTGCGAAATCGGGAGAAGAAGCACTGGAGTTATTCGATACTTCTCTGGAGACGGGCGAATCCTACGCCGCGGTTATCAGTGACTTGACAGTACCCGGTGGAATGGGTGGAATCGAACTTGCCCGTAAACTGCACGAGCGGGACCCTGATATCAAGATCATCGTGTCCTCCGGGTATTCTGAAGGCATGGATACCTATCACCATCACCGTCATGGGTTTCATGGAATCCTTCCCAAACCCTATGGTCTCTCCGAACTGAAGAAAGTACTCCGAACGGTACTGACCTAATCCGCAAACCCGAGCACAGCCCAACATTGCTGTTTTTGTCGTATCTGGGCAAACCGGCCTGAACAGGCTTCCAGGTGCCGCTTACACCCTGTCATTCCGATGCATGACACGTCGTGTTCCGCGTGCCCGAAGCAGGAACGCGTCGAAAAACCTCACAACCACACTCTCCATTCCTCAGTGTATAGATTTTGTCCTATGTCTATTGCCTGATATTGCTCATTGACCATTTCTCCTTTGCCCGGTATACTGAATGCAGGTACCTGTTTTCGTACTTTCCGAACGTCGAATACAACGATTATCATCTTTCGGGGGGGGTATGTATGCATACTGGCCGGCGCATGGTCCTCATCGTTTTGGGCAGCATATCTGCATTCTCTCTTCTGAAAGGATACGTCTATTTCGCCAGCCTGCTTCTCGTCTTTGTGCTTCCCTCGGTTCTGCTTTTCACTTATTCCTGGCCCCGAATCAACATCTACGAAAAGACCGGTTTGCTCACGACCGTTCTCGGAATGTCCATGTTTTCGATCGCCGTTGAGTTCATTGGCATCAAATACGAGTTCTGGACATTTTCAGAGCACCAGGATAAACTCCTGGGAATACATATCGGCGATATTCCCCTCGAGGAATTCCTTTTTTACTACGCTGCAACGGCCCAGCTCTGTTGTGTGTACATTGCCATCAAGACAGCTTTCCTGGTGCACGGAATCACCTCGAAAGGTTTTCACGACTGGCTGGAGCAGAAGAAATCGCAAGCGTTTTCCGGAAAAGGGATTTCCTGGGCGGGGCACTTGGCCAGCGGTATAACAGCCGCAGCACTCCTTCTGGTATTTCGCCGAAGTGCCCATGCGGGAGTGGCACGAGCGAAACTCTCCGGCGCATTGCGATTTCATCGGGGGATTCCCCGCTTTTCTTCGGGCCGCTATTTCCCCGGATGGGCCATGGCGGTCGGCCCGTTCTTCTTTACAGCGCTCGTGGCGTTCCGAAAGTTCTTCCGTTCAATACACATCCCGGCACTCTTCTTCACGTTCGTAATCAACATGAGCACTTACCTGTTGTGGGAGTACAATGCAATCGTTCGTGGTCACTGGGTTTACAATGATCAGCGGATACTGGGACCCAGACTGGGCGTAACGCCGATCGAAGAGCTCTTTTTGTATACAACCGCCATTCTTTTAGGAGTGTCGTTGTACGAAGCAACGCGATCGGTACTCGTACAAATGTATTCATCATGCCCAGACACTAACACAACCACAGCATCGGAGAAGACGCGATGAACAGACCTCCGAGTATGGGGTTTTTTCCCAGAGAGTGGGCGATCATACTGCTTGGCGCAATCGGCGTTGCTTTTCTTTACAAGGCGTTTTCAGTTGATTTCCTCTGGCTCAGAATTTTCATCGTATCATACAGCCTCGGTTTCCTCTACGAGACGAGCATGGATCCACTTTTTACCTACCATAAAGAACTCCGTCAGGCTCATTGTATCGAGAACACCGACCTCAACCTCCTGCTTCCTCTGGGATGGATATTTATCCTGGGAACCTGCACCTGGAGTGCCTGCGAGTTTTCTCCAGATCGTCTTCTTGCTGGTTATGTTGTTTGTTCGTTGATTATCGGCAATGTGGCCGAGATGCTGTTTTTCAAAACAGGATTCTGGGTATACAATTACGATGCGAAATATCTTGGGTTGTTCAGACCGTTTCGACCCAAAGTCACTTTTTTCGGCATACCGGTGCAGGTCTGTCTCGGCTACAGTATCGTGGGCCTCATGGCCTACGCAATTGTCCACCTGCTGTTCTGAGCATACTAACCGGCGGATTGGGAGACCATGTCATTTAGCAACAGAGAAGCATTCGAGGCCAACCGGGCCAGCGGAACGCTCTACTCGATTGTAAAAGACGGCCCTGGCCCGGTCCAAGGACCCGGGGTGTTTTTGAATTACGGCTACCAGATTGCACTGTTTCTTCTTGTCTGTCTCTGCGTCTTGGCAATAACGGCGCTTCGGAACAGATGGAAATGGCGAACGTACATTCCCTTCCTTGCCTTTACTTCGGGTATTGGGTGGAGCTGGAACATCTATATTCTTCAGGTAGACTCATTGTTTCCTTCATGGATGATGCGGCCTGAAGGGCAGGTGGGACCCGAGTTTCTTCAGACATTCGAAGACTGGGTGTTTTATCCCGTCACGGCAACAGTGTTCTATTCGGCCTACCGGTTTCTGCAAACACGCGTGAAGGATTTCGGGCACACCAGAAATGGCGCGGCGATGGCTCTCTTTGGATTTTTCATGACGTGTTTTGTTTTTTTTACGTTTTTCACCGGGCACTGCGGAAAAAGCCTGGGTATAGCCTTCGGACTGCCCACCATAGCTCTCTGGCTTTATAGCTGGAAACACATCAATGTGAAGCTGTTCGTATTCTTTCTGTTTTTTGCCGTTGCGTTCGAATCGATCTGGGACTGGATCGGCGCCTCATGGCTCCATCGGATCCCGGGACTCTCCTGGGCGGTCCACTGGTTTTATCTCTCTTTCGATGCAGCAGGAAACCCTCATCATTCGAGTGTATTTCTTTCTTATGCTCATAATCCCTGGGCATGGATTTTCGATAATCCTATCGAAATCACCCCGTGGTTCGGCATTCTAACCACCCTGCCCTTCGTCACAATTGTAACCCTGGATCATTTGCGTTGCAGAAAACCGTAACGTGCATCTGT
>JBEPYC010000112.1:0-10681 GCA_041641555.1 Chitinivibrionales bacterium
GAACGAGGCATTTCTCAGAAGGCCTCCGGCAATCGGTCGGTGATGTTGCTCAGGTCGATACATAATGGAGAATCTTCCGGCGAGTGGACCATCTGACAGATAAAACATCCTCCTAAAAATACGTTCGAGAACCACAAACATTGCCATTTCTCCTCAAACCAGCAGGTATCCAAAATCATTTCGTCTGGTTGGAAGGCAGGTTCCCGGGACCACGCGCCTGTCCGCACGGCCTTCTCTCCTGCATCGGAGAAGAATCGGCCTTGAACAGGCAGATACAATGATGTAATTTAGAATGATTCTGAAAGTTTTCGGGCGCATGGCTCAGCTGGTTAGAGCGCCGCGTTCACATCGCGGAGACCGCTGGTTCGAATCCAGCTGCGCCCATTATTAATGTTATCTCATCCGGCGAACCCGGATAAATTTCACGTGGTCTTGAGACCAGAAAACTGTGTTACCCGTGTCTACGCTTGCTCACATCTGCCGTGCTCAGCGCACCGTAGTGAACAGTGCAGATAACTCGTACACAGTCTAAAATGTCGATTCACCAGCATACAAGTTACTGCTTCGACGCATAAGACCGGTGGTCTCTCTCTGATCTGCGCATCCCTTCCGTTGACCATTAACTTGTGCTGCCCTGAAGATGCTCAGGGTTGAAGAGCCTCATCGTCCGGATAGATACTAGGCCAAGACCTGTAGTCTAAACAGACACACCGACAGCCGCCCCTATGATTGCCATTCGCACATCGCTCGCCAGCTACCTGAGATTCTCCATACTGGTCGCCTTTTGGGGGATGACTTCGCTGGGTCAGGCACAAAATGCTGCGGGATCCCCGCCTTGTTTAGGCTTTCAGTCTCCGCGCCCCGGATCGATCATTTCAGCTCCGACCTGTACACTCGCCCTCGCCGCTCAGTGCCCACTTGAACGAGTCCGGCTACGGGCCGAGTATGTCAGCGATTCAAGCGGCAAGGCCGAAACCGTGCAGCTGGGCGAGCTTTCTCGTCCGCCATTCAAGATGGTCTGGCGAATAGACGACATTCCAAATCAGCTGTTCGAGGGAGCAGTTATACACGCTGAAGGCTATTCTCCTGAAGGCATTTCGTTATCGACCGTCGTTGAAGGTGTGTTTTTGTGCCATAAACCGATTCCCACCCGCAGGTCCACCGTCCCCTATTTTCATCGCCCAATCTCGGGTAAGCCCAAGTCCCGGGAGTTCTCATTCGCTTCCCCGGACAGCCAGACGCTTGTCACCGTGACCCCCTGGTGGACAACAAAGTGGCTCCGGTTCGACATCAAAGTCGATGACCTCCAGTTTCACACAGCTCTTCCCAAAGAACAGTTATCTACGACCGGGATTGAGCTGATGATCGACCGGCATCGCACACGCCTGCCCTATCCATCCTCCAAAAGTGCAATCGTGATCCGGGTTCCACTGGAAGGGACGCCAACACAAATCCTTCACAAGCCTCTGTTTTCAACCACCGGGAGTTACCAGCTCCAACGAGCAAGCAAGGTTTTCAATTATCCCTGCTCACTTGAAGTCGCCGATTTCGAGGGTTATTCTGCCTCTATCTACCTGCCCATGAAACTTTTTGGGAAAGAGCGCCCCGATTCTATCGCGGCCAATGTTCTGGTGAGATATATCGACCAGGAAGACCGCATGCAGGAAGCCTCATGGGCGCCGGGAACCGGCACCGACCAATACGCACCATTTGTCTGGGGAACCCTCACCTTCGGTTCGCGGTATCAGATGCGCACTGCAGCACTCTGGATCTCGACCTCTTTTGCCACTGGGTTCATTTTTTCGCTGCTCATTGGACTCGCCCTTCCTACTCGACGCAAGCGATTCAACTCCTTGAGCAAGTCTGAGCGATCAGAAGAAGAGCACGAATTTCTTGGTCGCATTTCTGACTCGATCCATGCCGTGGTTACCGACCGAGATGCCCGCATAGAGAATGTCGCACAATCCGTCGGCCTTTCCTCCACGCAAGTCAATAAGCTGCTCAAGAAGAACACCGGCAGCCCGTTTCTCCATCATCTCATGCTGGCTCGAGTAGAACTGGCCAAAGAGCGCCTCCGCTCTTCCCACTCCTCGGAAAAATTCATCGCCGAATCATGCGGATTTTCAGACGTCGATGAAATGGAGAAGTTTTTCAAGAAATTCACCGGGACGACCCCATACCGTTTCAGGCAGGAATTTCATGTAACCTGAGTGCTCCATCCTTTGTACCCCCTGCTTTCCCCGCTTCGCCTCTTAGAACAGCTCAAAACTGAAGTACTTTTTCGGGTTCTCCTTGATATCCTCCATGAGTCCATTTACGTTGTTCATGGTATTTCGAAGTTCCCGTGCCAGTTCCGGGTCGCTGATGACCGTTCCCGCGAGTCCTTCACCGTTTTCAATGCGGTTCATGACAGTGTCCAGCTGTGCCGACGCATCGAGCAGATGGTTATAGAGTTCGGCACTCGATGTCAAGCGGCTGATGGTATTGGCGGTGTCGTTGAGCTGTGCACCGAATCTGCTCAACTCGCTCCCGGCCCGAGTCAGCTCATTGTACATCGTGGGATCTTCAATCAGCTTTGCCGCAGTGCCGTCACCATTGCGAACCTTGTTCGTAACGACCGCCAGGTTTGAGATCGTCGCCCGGAGTTCCTGATAGAGTAGCGTATCGCTGAGGAGTTGCCCGATCGTACCACGTCCTTCCTCGATATCGTCGACCAATCCTTCAAAAAGGTTGAGGAACTCATCGACTTTCTGAATGGATTTGGCGCTGGTTTCGACAATCTCGGCCATGCCGGGTGGGTTTTCCCCTTCGATTGTGGCACCGTTGTCAATTGATGGCTTTGCGCTTGATCCCGGCTCTATTGCAACGTATTTATCACCAAGCAAACCGATAGTGAGTATCGACGCCGTAGCATCCTGATGTATCAGCTCGAGATTGTTTTCCCTGACCGAAAGCCCTACCGAAACAAAGCCCTGATCCAGATCGATATACTTCACGGTCCCGATTTCGACGCCAAGCAGCCAAACCGGGGCGCCGATCCTCAGGCCCGCCACGGCAGGAAATCGTGCCCGCACTTCTGCTTTGGGAACAAACACTGACGTGATCTGCCCCCAGAAAAACACCGTGGCGAACATGACCCCCAGAGCGCCCGTAATCAGCAAGCCTACTTTCAGCTGCGACCAAAGAAGTTTCTTCTGACGTTCATACATGGTATAACCACCCTCATGTTTTATGCGCGCGCTTCTCTCAGAAACGCCTGAATCTCCTGAATATCAGTGCGTTGAAAAGAATCCCTGTCGCCGTCGAACAGAACCTTCCCACCCTTGATGAATATGAGACGTTCGGCCACCTTCAGTGCATCCACCATTTCGTGGGTCACCAGAATAAAACCCCGGCCTCCGGAACTCAAATCCTGAATCAGTTTCCTGATTTTTCCAGCATTGACTGGATCAAGATCGCTCGTCGGTTCATCGTAGAGAAACATGGCAGGCTCATGAGCAGCCAGGGATCGAGCGATCGCTACGCGCCGTTTCATTCCTCCACTCAACTCTTCGGGCATCATGTAGATCGCCTCTTCGACATCCACTTCCCGTAACCGGTCCCGTACCCGTTTCTCGATTTCGTCTTCATCGATTTGCATGTATTCCCGGATGAAGAAGGCAACATTCTCTTTTACCGTCAGAGAATCGAACAGCGCCCCATCCTGGAATGTGAGACTGAACTTGAGCCGCGTATCCCTGAGCTCTTCTTCCTTGAGATTCGTTATGTCCCGGCCGTCGACAATCACCTTTCCTTCATCGGCCTGCAGTAAGCCAAGGATCAGTTTGAGGATTGTCGTTTTTCCCGAACCGCTTCCACCCAGCACAGCAACGCGTTCGTTTCGCTCGATAGAAAGACTCATTCCATCGATTACCGCCCGGTCACCCCTGAGGAGTTGAACGTTTTCGAACTCGATCATGAGCCATACCCCAGGAATACAAGAATGATACGAGTAACGACAAAGTCCGAGATTATGATGAAAATTGTCGATATAACAAATGCACGTGTTGTGGAACTCTTCAGGCCGACAGCTCCGCCGCGGGTCTTGAGACCGGAGTAACAGCTGACGCACGAAATGATTAACCCGAAAAGAAACGGTTTCACGAGTCCCGGAACAACATATCTGGCCTGGAAAAGAACATGGACAGCATTCCAGTAAACGGTCAGGCTCTGATTGGCCACCGCTGCAGACACATAGGCGCCTCCCAGCATCGAGACGAAATCGCCGATGACAGTCAGGCAAGGAAGCATTACCAGAGAACCAAGGATACGTGGAGTAACAAGTTTTTTGATCGGATCGACACCGAATACGCGAAATGTATCGATCTGATTCCGAAGGATCATCGAGCCGAGTTCCGAAGCCATTCCCGAGCCCGAGCGACCGGCATAAATGAGACCGATTGTTACCGGACCGACCTCACTGATAATCGATATGCCAACCACCTGCCCGGTATACATCTGCAACCCGAGCACAGCAAATTCCGCCGATATCTGAAGTGACAGAGCCATGCCGATAAACAAAGATACCAGGGCGACAATTACTACTGAACCAGCTCCGGAGTAAGACATCTGCTCCACAAAATCATCGAAATAAAACGGGCGGCGAAAGATACCCGTAATTCCCCGAATCGAAAGAAAATAGAAACTCTGGAGATCCGCGATTCTCGATTTCGTTGTTTCGAAAAGTTGGTTTGACATTCTTTGTTCTTCCGAAAGGACTCGAAGCAAATAGCCGCCAGAAGGCACCTTTTCGCAGAAAAAGCCCCATTAAACCTCAAAATTGGAGACTTCAGAGTGACTTTGAATCGCCCTTAGCTTTCAAAAATCGTGCCAAGCATTTGTCTCCGCTGATGTATTCTCATTTAATTGGGCATATCCCAGGTTTATCTTGTAGTAGGTAGTACCTCGTCATCGCAGCACAGGAATGGTTCCCCATGTCTTTTCTACGTCGGTCAACATCACTGTTCAGAGTTTTTGCATGCCTGCTTCTGGTGGTCCTGAGTGTCTCCTGCGAGTTGGATGACTTTTTGGGGTCTTCGGGGAGCAGTGACCGGAGTATTTCCCGGGAGAGAATTGCAGATGGACTTCGTGAAGCCCTGTCAGTCGGGATCGACAGTGCTTCGGCCGAACTTGGCAGAGCAGGCGGGTACCTGGCCAATGAAATCATCCGGGTTACTCTTCCCGAAGATGTCTCAACCGCCCTGAGCTTCGTGGATTCGCTTGAAACTGGAATTCAGCTCATTAGCCTCGCCGGTCCGCTTTTCGGGTATGATTTCAGCGTTTTCAACGGCATGCGCGACTCCATGATCATTTCGATGAACCGGGCCGCCGAAAAGGCTGCACCGCTATCGGTGGGAATCTTCAAGGATGCCATACACGGCATGACCATAAACGATGCCACGGGAATACTGTATGGGGATTCCGCGGCAGCAACCAGTTTTCTTAAAACGAAAACGTTCAGTCCTCTCACCGACCTCTACAGCCCGTTTGTGGACAGCACTCTCTCCGAAACCGGGGCACACCATGCCTGGGACGGTATAAGCGGCAACTACAATGCCGTCGCGGATATGTACAATGCCCTTCCGTTTTTTGTGCAGAACCAGCTACCCGAGCTCCCCTACGATTCGCTCACCACGGATCTTGCTCAATACACTACCGAAGAAGCTCTGAGCGGGCTTTTTTGGGCAGTTGGCCAGGAAGAAGCACGCATTCGGTCAAATCCTGCCGAACGAGTGTCGGAGCTGTTACAGGATGTGTTTTCTCTTCAGGATTAGGGCACCAGTTCCCCGCCCGCAGCGAGGCTTTTTCCTGTGGTCATAGTCATCATCCCGACAAACTGTTTATTGAATTGACGTAGATATTGCGTTTGCTTGTTCTCTGGCCCAATTTGCTTCAGGAACAAGTGGTTGGGGCAAACGCAGACCCGGAAAAGGGGTTGAGATATCTTCTCAATGCCAGCACATTGGGTACTGAGGATTCATGGCGCAGGTAAAAGATTCGATTCTGCCCGGGTATTCCTTCTCGATTTCCTGGCTTTTCAGATTTTTCTTGCGGACTTCATTCCACGACGTATTTTAAGTGCCCAATAAAATTCCGCGAGAACATTCTGCCGAGTCATCCATCCTGGCGCATGCATAGCTGCTGTGTAGTCACTCTCAGGGCACACTCGCTTTGCACCCCAATTCATACCGAGCAGAAACTATCGGAAGCATTTAGCATGCAGGCGAAAAAACTATGAACCAGCAAAAGCAGATACTCATCGACCGGGCCAAATGGAAACACGGAGATATACTCCCCTGTGGAGGCGTCCCGAGTCTGATGGAATCCTTCTCCTTACTGGAGGGCTACCTCGTTCTCTGGTACAAGACGCGGGATGGAAGCACGCATATAGAGCGTGAAGAGCTGGCGCCGGCATCCCGGAAGCAGATTTCTCTGCACGCAGCGTAAGACAAAGGTTACGAAGGATAATCGAAGCGGCTCATTCTTCTTCGTAGAATTCGAAGGGGTAATTAACGGTCAGCTCGCCAAGGCTGTCGGGCACCTGCCGAAATCTCCAGTTCTCGATCCGTTCAACCACTTGGTTTTCGAACGTGTTATCGCCAAGATTGGATTGAACCACCTTTGTCCCTCCCACTGAGCCATCCGGCATAATTCGAATAGAAACCTGCATTTTCCCTGAAATCTTTGCACCTCGGCGCAGTCGTTTGTTGTAGAGATACTTGAGTTGGGAAGCATTCTCATCGATAACGCTCTTTATTGCAGTTGGTCGGCGATATGCGTTTTCCTTAAGAGCCTGCATACGTTTGAGCTCTTTCATCTCGGTGCGGCTCAGCTTACCCTTATCAAACAGTTCCTGCTTCATTTGTTCGATCTTTTCCTGCTTTGCACGAGCTTCTTCACCGGTCAAATCAAGTGAACCGATCTCATTGATGAGACTGAGTACCTCTTCGCTCCCAACCCGATTTTGCGCCCTCCCGGCTCCACCCTGGGCCATGAGCTCTTTC
Organism: Chitinivibrionales bacterium; assembly: GCA_041641555.1. Taxonomy (GTDB): domain Bacteria; phylum Fibrobacterota; class Chitinivibrionia; order Chitinivibrionales; family WJKA01; genus JBEPYC01. The sequence goes on from JBEPYC010000112.1 coordinate 7,044, forward strand.
CGCAACGAACTCTCCCCTACAAGCTCGGTGAGCTGATCGATATGGTTCATGAACCCTTCGTCTTTGTACGCGGCCAACTGACGCCGAGCCTCTTCAGCCATTTGCTGCTTGTGCTCATAGAACTCCCCGATCATAATCATTCGGCGGTTTGCCTGACGAGCCCATCGGCGCGACTTGTCTTTCCTGATGATATACCCATATTCGGTCGTAGCCTCTTGGACTTCCCCGAGTTCCTCGTGAGAGCGCCCTTTAAAGAAACGGGCTTCCATAGCAAGGCGGGAGAATCCCTTTTCCTGGAGAAAGATCGAAAAATGGCGGATAGCATTGCGGTAATCCATGAGGAGGTAAAACTGCTTTGCCCGTTCAAAATCCGAGAGTGTTTCTTTCCGCACCCGTTCCCGCTCTTTTTCCATTGATTCCAGGAAATCCAGCAGCTTCCAGGCAAGAATGCCTGCCTGCGTATTGGGATAGATCGTTATCACCCGCTCATAGATATCTTTTGAAACATCGTACTCACTCATCATCGAGTGGCAGAAAGCCTTGTGTGCAAGAACAGCGGCTTTGATCTCGGCATCTACCGCCGGCATGCTCAAAACGGTATCATAGATGCTGATGGCCTCTGGATACTTACGGTTTCGTTCCCAGAAATAGCCTATCTCAAGAGCTTTGAGTACGCGGTTTTCCTCAACCGGGTTCACCTTTTCTTTCCCGACCGCAAAGCGAATGAGGTTGAGCATTCCCCGCACCGGCGCGTGATACACGGCTCGACTCTTCTTGCGCCTTCGTTCTTCCTCACTTTCATCGCTTGAGGTGAGGGCGGCCACGCGCGCTTCCATTTCGTAGTTTTCCACGTCCTCTTCACCATGCAACATACGGCGCTTGATCAGCTCATATTTGGCAACGATTCCGAAGGTCTTTGCCGCATGTTCATCCACGGCGATTTTGCCGACATGATAGCGAATCTCATCCACCCGTACCTCGATCAGCCCGACATTGAACAGGCCTGTCAGCACAAGCAGAAGCGCCAGCAGAAGGATCCGGAACAGCTTGCTCATGAAGTCCCTGCGGCCTGTCTATTGATGGTTCCGGGAGGGCCTGCCTGCGCCTGTTGCTGAGACTGGGGTGCCGCACGGTTCTGACGGCGGTCGATAGCATAACATGAACCATCGATACCTTTTACATACTTCTTCACTTCGGCCGCGATTTGGATCATTTCCGCATGCCTCCGGAAGGGGCGATGCTTGTTTGTCACGATTGCCACCGACACACTCATCAGGGGAAATCGCTGTCGTTCACCCTGACGGTTTACCGATTCGATATAGCCGTTGCGAGAATCCACACTGTTATAGAACTGATAGATACCCCTGTCAAAGGTAGTGATGAAGTTCTTGGCAAAGAGTTCCCAGCTTTCGTAACTGCACACAACCACAAAATCATCTCCACCTTCATGTCCCACAAAAACATCCTGCATGTCTTTGCGCTTGGATACCTGCACGAGACAGTCCCTTGTGTACAGGATTGCTTCATCGCCTTTCGTAAACCCATATTTATCATTGTAGGCCTTGAAATTGTCCAGATCACTGTACAGAACACATATGATATCACCACGTGTCAGCCTGTCATCGATATACCGGGCAATAGTCAGATTACCAGGAAGTCCGGTGAGCGGATTTGCGCCTTTCGCTTCATCACGCATTCTTTGGAGAGCAACGCTCATTTCATTGAACGAAGAGGCCAGGCGCCCGATTTCATCGTCCCGAACAATCGGCACTCTTATATCAAGGCTCCCCTGAGCAATCGAATTCGTTGCCTCGTTGAGTCGCCGCAATGGCCAGAGAACGGTTTTTGAGAGAAGTAATGCAAATCCAATATGTATTGCGATTATGAGCACAGCTATGATCAGGCATTGCCGGTACAGATGCCCCATGGCCTTATCTATATCCCGCATCCCGATTCGAGCGAATGCAACTCCGATTTGATCCGTCTCATAGACGAACGGAATGAACAGTTCGATGGCTTTTGCTTTGCGGTCGACATCGTGATAGAAGAGTTTTTCTTCGAAGTCACGCTTGGTGATTGCCATATTGATCATTTTCAGTTCCCGGGTATCTGCGGTAGCCCGGTCTACTGGCTTGTTCTTACGCACATCGACAAAGACTTCACCATCCTCTGAAAAAAGCGTAATGTCCCTGATACCCAGAGAGCTGGCTTCCTTGAGGATCTTATTGATATTTGCAACGCTCAGTTCCCCGTCCTTCTGAAGCACATTTTCTATGCGATAGCGCAAAGAGGATCCCTTGTGCTGACTGGTCAGCTTGGCATTGTCTACAATGAGTCCGGTTTGGTTTACAAACACCATAACGTTAAACACCGTCACGTTAAACAGCGTGACGAAAATGTAGATAATGGCACTTTTAAAGACTATCGATTTTGGGCTTATTTTCATTAGGTCATCCCCGAATGAACGGTTAGGTACCGTTTCCACCTGATATGCGGTGGCATGGAACTGGCGCACCCTTATCTTCAGCTCTCACTGCCGATACCAGACCAAGAACCATTGAGTAATCAATGATGATGCGGAGCAGCTTCTACGGCAGAGAAATGAACAGAGAAAAGAGGCTTTGTTGTTATACTATAGTATCGTCCGGGTACAGTCAAGACTGGAGGTATGAGTTAAAGTATACCGCGGGGAGATAAGTGTCCGAACGAAGAAGTACGAGTCCGGGAACAAATAGGTGTAGGTAGCCAAGGGTATTCACCTTCCCACACGCAGATCCTTTGTTCCCATAATTACCGGTTAGTTCTTGCAGTCTTCGTATTCGTTGAGCTTGTTTCTGAGGGTACGAACTGAGATGTCCAGCATTTCCGCGGCACGGGTCCGGTTCTGGCTGCATGATTCGAGTGTTTTCAGAATCAGCATCTTCTCGACTTCGGCCACGGTCATTCCGGCACGAAGTCCTTTGGTGGTATCGTCTTTTTCTCTCAAACTGCCATAGAGCTGAAGAGCGGCCTTCTGTATCTTCCCGTTCCGGGTCAGCACAACCGCCCGTTCAATAGTGTTTTCCAGCTCCCTGATATTTCCTGGCCAGTCGTGTGATCGAAGAGAGTCAGCGGCATCCTTGTCCACCCCTTCGACACCGAAACCGTTCTCATCGTTGTACTTCTCGACGAAATGCTCTACAAGAGCATCGATATCTTCTTTGCGTTCTCGCAGAGAGGGCAACTGGATGTGAAAAACATTCAGCCGATAAAAGAGGTCTTCGCGGAAATTTCCCTTAGCGACTTCCCGCTCGAGATCGCGATTGGTCGTTGCCACGATTCGTACGTCAACCTCCACAGGTTCTTCACCACCCACCTTATTGATTTCCCTTTCCTGAAGAACTCGGAGCAGCTTTGCTTGCACCGGAGCCGGCATTTCCCCGATCTCATCCAGAAGAAGCGTCCCTCCCGAAGCCAGTTCAAATTTGCCCTGTTTCCGTCGGATCGCGCCGGTGAAAGCCCCCTTCTCGTGTCCGAACAGCTCCGACTCGATCAGCCCCTCAGGGAGTGCCGCACAGTTTACTTTTATGAATGGTGCATGACTACGCGGTGACAGGTAATGGATCGAACGGGCAACCAGCTCCTTTCCGGTCCCCGAT
>JBEPYC010000113.1:0-10679 GCA_041641555.1 Chitinivibrionales bacterium
GTTCCGGGGAACGGATTGCACCGTTTGGAGCTCAGTGAGTCTGTAGGTCGTCAGGGTGCGATGCAGGGCCGTTTCACCGCTTACCATGAGGTCCCATAGACTTGTGGAGAAATCAAACCCGAGCACCGGAGCGGTGTTCTCCTTTCCCCAGACAGAAAGAGCCAATTCCACTGATTGTACCAGTGCTTCGGCTTTCAGAGCCAAAGCAAGCTCATCGATCCGCGCTTTGCCTCCCATATCGAGGAATGCATAAATATTTGCATGTGTCTTGAATGGTATATGAGCTTTCAGGCCGAATGCACCTTCTCTTCCGGTTAGATCATCGAGAAACGGTTTCTTTTCCACGTTGACAAGATCTACGGGGTTGAAGAAGTATCCTCGCCCCCAGTGGAGCACTTGTTTACCGAAACGGAAAAATACCCGATACCCATGATTCCAGTCCAGGAACATCTCGTTGAGGGTGACCATGAGCGTATCTGAGGTGTCGGTCATGGTCGTATACGAGACGTTTGTCGCAACAAAGGATTTAACCGACCGGGGAAGCCGGATGTCCAGGTTGAACTCACCATAGGTAGTGGAACGAAATCCGGTGTGCGGCAGTTCGGGGTTCTGGAAATAGTCCCGGCGTACCGAGCCGGCGACTGATCCGGTGAGAGCTCCGGAGAACGAAACCGATTTCTGATCTGTCTCATCGAAGACGCTTCCGGAATCAGTGAACTGCTCGGAATCGACTATTGTCGATGTGTCCCCGAACAGGGCGTCCTCGTCGAGGTCGAACTCACTCTGAGCTGTGATCGACGTACTCATCCAGAAAAGGAAGAGAAGTGATAGTGGATAGCGGTAGTTCATCGTTATCGTATGGTGGTGGATGGTGAATTATTTCGAGAGGTTTTCCAGATACGCTTTGGTAAACACCTGGTCATCGACAGCCTTGAGTGAAATGCCGGAAATCTCGACAATGGTCTTGTTGCCTTTTTCGAATTCATCGATGATAAGCTGTTTTACCGGTATATACCTGTCCTGAATCTCGGTGTAGTTGATGTAATACGACGTAACCATAAGTGTGCCGGATCCTGCGAACCCCTGCTCTTTCAATGGAAGAAAGTTGTCCTTTCGGACCCAGTAGATCTTCCGGGGGTGGGAAACATCGTGCACCCTGGCACTGACTTCGATTTTGTAGACGGGGATTTTCCCCAGTTTTTCTTCAGTAATCTTCTCGTTGTTTTCTTCATCGAGTTCGGCCTCGTAGAGTTCAGTGAGCTTTCGAGTTTCGAAATCTTCGGCACTGGCGTCCGATCCGGCAATACTTTCATCCCTGTTTACATGTTGAAATGTCCGGGTGTTCTTTCGATACATCCAGAAGTTGTCTCCGACCCGGAGATAGCCGTTTCCTTTTTCCGCTTCCGGAGCGGTCATGGTAATGAGAAAGGAGTTGTCACTGTCGCGGCGGTAGTATATCATATCGAACACCTTGGTGCCTTGACCGCTTTTCTGCTGGGTCATGACGACCCGTGCCTTGATATCCGTGCCCATGCGCTGATTCGAATCGATCTTCTGGAGGATTTTCTCGGTTGAGGGCAATGCCATAGCCATTCCGGTCAGTAAGAGGATCAGAAAAGTCGTTCTGGTCATGAGTGCTCCTGGTTTGGTATGCAATGGTAAACTTGGTGCCATGGGTCCTACTCAAAATGTCGCAGGGCATCCGAAGGATGCATGTTTCCGGCTTTGCGGGCGGGAAACCATGCGGTTACGGCGGTGATCATACAGATCAGGCCGATAAACAGCGCGATTGCTGCTGCCGATGGAACGAAATGAAGGTGGCCGCTTATCAGCAACATGCCCATGGGGTTCTGGCCACTGTCTATCTCGGGCAGCTTTAGCAGCCACATAACCCCGAATGCCAGTGCCGTTCCAAGAAGTTATGCAAATAATGCAAGCATTGTTGCTTCATATACAAAAAGCGCCCGCACGTGTTTTCGCTGCATTCCTATTGCGCGTATGGTACCGATTTCACGGGTTCGTTCCTTGACCGACATGCGAAGCGTATTGACCACGCCTATAAGTATGATAAAAAACAGCACAAGCACGGCTGCAATCGTTATGATGTTGAGAGCGCTTTCGAGTTGGAGGACCGCACTGGCGGTCTCGTACATGGAGCTGACATCCATCACGACTGCCTTGGAGCGCAGTCGCGCCATATCGCGGAAACGCTCCTGCATTTCAGTACTTGAACGTGCCCGATCAAGAAGCTCCCATTCAGGACCCACTACTTCCCAAAGAGAATGTCCGGCACCGGCAGCAAGAAATGGGCAGGATTCTCGGAGAGCCGGGCGCTCTTCCGGCCAATGGGTATAGAAATAGCGATAGAAATCCGAAGGATTGAGCATCAGGACTGGAGTTTCGACCTCGTTTACTCTGAAGATCCCGGTTACCGTTTCAGTTGCCGAATGGATGGTTGAATCAAGGGCACCTTTCCAGGAGAATGCGATCGTATCGCCGACCGAGAGTTCATAGTGCGAAGCGGCCGATTGATTTATCAGCAAACCTTCTTTGTCCAGTCTTCCGGAGAGCATCTCCAGGGCTGAGTCGAGAAATGCCATGGAGGTACTGTCATCGCGGTGTGTTATCATTGCGGCATCCGGATGCCTTCGATGTGAAACCAGCTGTACGGGCAGGAGTGCGGCCTTTGGCTGGAGTCTGGCGTGAACGGAGTCGGCCAGGCGTGCGGCATCCTGCTTGGCATTGTCGATAGTGAGCTGAACGGGAGCGGTGCTGTGTTCGGTATAGCCCATCAGGGGCTTGAGATATTTCATCTCAACAAATATCGGAAAGCCCATGAAAATGTTCGAAGGCTGGAATATGCCAACGACAGTCATGCGGGCGGCCTGGTCCTGCCCGAGCGCGTTAGTGAACCGCACTTTCAGGATGTCTCCTCTCGTGACGTTCAAGTACTTTGCTTTGGACTCGGAAAGAAGAACAGGGCAGGCGAGGGTCGAATCAAGCAAATCCTGATAGTCTCCCTCGATCATCTTGAAATTCTGTGCCGCTTTCTCTGCATCTTCCTGGGAAATTTGGGCATTCAGATCCATTCCTACCACAATCACGTGGTCGGATTTTCCGTTCCCGATTGCACGACCGAATACCCCGATTGCCTCTTCTTTGCTTCGGTATTCGCCAATGCCATCGGCGATCGCCTGGTCGATAATGTTCTTGTTATAGAAAATCTGCCGGAAATAGTTTCCCCTCTCGGCAAAATTAACTTTCACGTGTCCTGCAACGTACACAGCAATTTCGTTGAAGAGTACATCCGATATTCCTCGAGAAAACGAGTTGGCGACAACCAGAAACATGGCCCCGAGTGCGATCGCGATGCCCAGCAGGAGGCTGCGACGTTTCTGCCGAACGAGATTACGAAGACTTATCTGGAAAACGGTACGAATCATTGTCGGATGTCTCCTGTGTTACTCGCGAGAAACTGCGTCCAAAGGTGTGATATTTCGTGCGACAATCATCGGGTAGATGACAGCAAGTACGGCTACGAGCGCCAGTTGAATGAATGCGAGGAGGAAATCGCCGGCGGTGAGAAAGGGGTTGAATGTGTCACCGCCGTAAAGAAGCTGAACCATATCATTGCTGGTGCTCAGATTGAGTGCTGAAAGGATTGTCACCAAAATCCACCCTGCTGCAATGCCGATAGAGCCGAAAAACGTCGCGAGGACAAATGTCTCGGCGATAAACATGCCACCGATAAAGCCTTTCTGTGCCCCGATTGCCCGCATCATGCCGATTTCAGGGGTACGCTCCAGCGCGGCCATGCTTAACGTATTTACGATAATCACAATCGCCACCACGAATAAAAGCATCACGAATATAAACAGCGAAGTCTTAATCAGAACCGAAAGACTTCCGATAGCCCCAATCGATTTATGCCAGATAACGGGACGGACACCCACACCGGCTGCTTTGAAATCTGCTTCCAGAAGTCTGAGAGCCTCTTCCTGCTCAACTTTTTCCTGTAGTTTTACCAGAACGAGATTGTAAGTCCCGGCATCCAGATCGATTTCCTCCGGGGTAGCCGCGGCGGCCCGAAACCTGGCCTCTTCCACTTCCCGGTCAGCTTCCACCAGAAGTGATGTTTCGGCAAAGAGCGCGTCCAGATTGGATTCATCCAGCCCCAGGAGTTCTTTGCTCTGCTCAGGAATCTCCACGAGCTGATTCGATGCGGACACATATCCCATGCATTCCCGATAGGATTCGATGTCCATAATCGCGAATGTCCCGAGGATCGTATTGAGCGATTTGTATTTCACCAGTCCGCGAATCGGCAGGCGAATATCGGTTGAGGTGTTGTCCGAGGTGAATCCCATGAAAACCATCTGTTCGCGAACGACCAGGTCCTGGCCCATCTTCCTGGCTTCTTCGGGCATGATTGTCGTGTCCAGGGCGGTGGATTCGGGCTTGAAGAAGATACCCATGGAGGTCGTGAGCATCTTCTGAGCGCCGGTGGCTATCATAACCCCACGCTCTCCAGGTTTGAGAAACTCGCCCTGAACCAGCTCAAGGTTGTCCGGGAAGAACGACCCATATTGCTCCATGTCGACACCTATGAGAAAGACACCGTCCATGGACCCACCGGCATCGTTGAGCACCATGGCGGTATTTTTTCCGATGGGGAGCCAGGATTGGACAAGGTCGCTTTGGACAAGTATTTCTTCTACCTGTTCAAAGTCGGGAAGAGGCTCTACAGAGGAGCCGGTCATGCTCAGGAAGACGTTATCGTCCTGCTGCTTTTGTGGAACAAGGACGATATCTCCGGAGAAGCTTTTCACAATGCTTTTCTGAAGACCTTTGTCCATTCCGGTGATCACGCCGGTCCCGACCGTCATCAGCAGAGACCCCAGAAACAGTATGCTCCCGACAATCAGACTCTTGCCCTTGTGTCGCCAGATATTGCGCCAGGCAATCTTGATGATTATTCCCATGAAATCAGTCCTTTGCGATTACGCCATCCTGGATTTTCACCACGCTCTTTGCGTATTTCATCACGTTTGCATCGTGGGTAGAAAAAATGAAGGTCGTGTGAAGCCGTTCGTTCATTTCTTTCATGAGATCCAGGATAGACGCACCGGTAACTGAATCGAGATTGGCTGTGGGTTCATCGGCAAGCACGATATCCGGTTCGGTTACCAGTGCCCGTGCGATTGCTACACGCTGTCGCTGTCCTCCGGATAGCTCTGCAGGACGATGAGTGAGGTAATCGGAGAGGCCGACACCCTTGAGTAACTCCGTTGCTTTCTCTCGTGCTTTCGCTTTGCCGGCTTTCCCCGCCAATATCAAAGGAAACTCGACGTTCTCCAAAGCGGTCAGGACCGGTATCAGATTGAAGGTCTGGAAAATGAACCCGATTTTTCTCAGTCGCAAGTCGGTGATTTGTTTGTCCTTGAGCGTGGTAACCTCTCTGCCGCCCACTTTCACACTTCCTGCTGAAGCCTGATCGATACAGCCAATTACGTTGAGAAGCGTCGTTTTGCCACTCCCGGAAGGGCCGACAATGCTCAGGAGGTCACCTCTGTTTATATCCAGATCAATGCCGCGAAGCGCATGAACAGTGGTTTTGCCCAGCGGGTAGTTCTTCTTCAACCCGCGAATTTCAATCATGTTCACAGGAATCCTCCCGGGTGAACGGCTATGCAGAATCTTCAGATGATTGTTGTATGTGGAACATTGTAAAATACAGTAAGCCACAATCAAAAGTGATGCAGCAGGCTCCCCTGAATCTGATTTTCTGGAAATGGCAATTGTCGATCAACACCCTCGAATTCTATAATGTAGCTGGCATGGAATGTGCCTCAGATTCCTCCGAAACTTCCGCAGAGGAAAACGAATGCCACAATGGCGCAAGCAGCTTCTTGATATACACCGACGGACGTATAATCGGAATCGGAAACTGGTCCGGAATAGTCTGGGCGAAGAAAGCAGAGAGCTTCGTGCCTACGCCAGAGGCTACCGGAATTACCTCAAGCAGTTTCACGCGATCAGTTCGTTTGCGGAGCTGATAAAGCGTGTGTTGTCCAGTGATGTCGTGTATCATGGGGACTTTCATACCCTTCGGGAATCCCAACGCGGCATTTACCAGGTGATTCGGCGCGCCTCCGAGTCCCGGGAAATCATTCTGTGCCTGGAAATGTTCCGTCTGCAGGATCAGGAGCATGTGGATGCCTTTCTTGCGGGAAAAATCGGACAGAAAGCGTTTCTTCGCAGGATCGACTACGACACGACCTGGGGATTTGACTGGGAAGCCTGGTATCCGATTATCGACTTCTGCAGGATAAAGCACATTCCAATTCTGGGAATCAACTCTGATGTAAATTCGGCAGGTTCGCTCAAAAAACGCGATGAGGAGGCTGCCAAGGCAGTGGGGCGCGAACTGGTGCGTAATCCTCATGCGCTTGTCTATGTTGTTGACGGAGATCATCATGTTTCTCCGAACCATCTGCCCAGAGAAGTCGAATCACGGCTTAAGGTGTTCGATATTGTTCCCGAGCGCACGATCATTTACCAGAATGCCGAAAATCTTTACTGGATGCTTGCTGAAAGTGGTAACGAAGAGGCCGAGGTCCTTCGGATCAGCAAGGATAGCTTCTGTCTTATGAATACCACTCCACCAAATAAACTTCAATCCTATATCAGCTGGCTGGAGTATGGCGATGAACAGCACTACCCTGGGGGCGAGCAGTGGGTGCAGTTTATGGAAACCACCCAGTCGGAGCTGGTGCCTAAAATGGTGGAGACTATCTGCAACGCACTGGAAATTGAGTATCCGACCGACGATATCGAGCGTCTGAGCGTCTATCATGCCCGAAACCTCAATGTTTTGAGAGCAATAATGACCGGCGATGCAAAAGCAGTGGATTGCTGCCTGGTTCGGCGGAAAATTTCTGATGGTGAAGCATTCCTTCTGGAGTACAATTCCGAAAATGACAAATCCTTTCTCATGTACCTTCCCAGCTCGAGCCTGACCATGGCTGCAGAGGAATCCGCCCATTTCGTTAATGCTTCATGCCGTGGAGAGACGCCGGTGAATACAGGGGTATTTGATTGTTTTTATCGCCATGTTATGAACGAGTGTCTCGGTTTTTTTGGATCAAAAATTGTCAACCAGCGACGTACCGCCGAAACCACAAGCGCCATACGGTCGTTTCTGGGGCAGCACAAATCGAGTCCGCCCACAGATAGTGCCGGAAGAATGCGCATGGAAGTCGGGAGAGCCATTCTCAGGCATCACTACCTCGAAAAGAAAAGGGCCAACCGGGAAGAGTTTCACGAAAAATTCGGTTCGGTATACTCCAGAAAAAGTGCAATGCCGGCACTATTGGCAACACAGCTCGGGTATATCCTCGGATACCGATTGTTCGATGCCGTTCGGAAGGGAAAGGTGCCCATGAAGGTGGTGCGGGACCTGTACCACCGCTCGTTCCCGGGCTCCGCAGAAGCATTCCAGGCCTACCGGGATCTGGCGAATGTGGTCCGACAGCGGTCGACGCGGCGCCGGGAGACCGCAAATTCCCATTCGGGGTGACCGTTACCACGAAATAAGGCTGCTGAAGGGGGGAGAGAGGGGCACCGGGAAGTGCCCCGGGAGAAAAACTATTCCTGCTTGTTTTTGCGGACCAGAAGTGAGGCCGTTGCCAGAAACCCCAGTGCCGTCAAACTCAGCTGGCCAGGTTCCGGGACCGGTGCGGATTCGACCGGCGAAAAGCTGGCGTGGGCTGCGCCGGCAAGAAACCCCGGTGCAAGGGATGTTGTCGTAAATGAAATGTCGTGCGTACCTGCGGTGAGGAGCAGGCTCTCGTAGACACCATGAAAGAAGCCCGTATTGTCCTGGAACGTCTTCTCCCACGGAACGTTCGCCCCATTGACAACCAGTCCGAACTCATCACCAGCAATGTAGTCATCATGGGCCGAAATCGCAACCGAAATATCTTTCTCCACCGCCACTGTCCAGGCAACATCCTTGCCCCACTCGTAACAGTAGGGCTCTTCGCTGATTGCATCGACATCCCCAAATCCGTCGTTCCAGGCAAAGTATCCCTCCCAGCCTACCGACGGATTAACCAGGATGCATGCTTGTGATTGAAATGCTGTAAACAAAACACAGGTCAGCAATAGCAGTCGTCTCCTTGACATAGAATCCTCCTTTGCGGCATTGGGGTCGCTACCTTGATGGCTGTTGTATTCAGGTTGGTGGGAGAGATTTCTCTCGTCCCGGTTCTGCCTTCTGTACCTGCAGTATTTGTGCCGACTTTCCCCGAAGATCGGGGAAAAACACAAAAACACCACCGGGAACCGGAGGGTTAATCTAGTGGTGTTCCCTCCCGTAGTGTCTGGTAACAGTGGGGGGGCGGAATCAGGCGATGTCGCGCGGGACATTACCCGAAGTGAGGTGCTGCGGAGTAGGAATGTGGAGGTGGGTAGAAAGAAAAAAGGTGACCTGCGGCATGCTTGCGATCTCCAGGAGCCACGCCCGTTTTCAATACCGGAATAGACTTTCGGCAGTGAAGAGAAACCGCCGCATGCCGCCATGGTCGATGTTTTGCAGGGAAAGAAGCTATTGCGCCCTGCGGTTACGGACCAGATTGATCAAACCGCCGGCGCGGATCATGTCCACCTGACGCTGCGAGAGTGCGTGCGTTGCGTGGAAGGAGACCCCGGTAGTTTTATTTACTATCGAAAGTGTTTGGCCTGCAAGAATCTGCTCTTCCGGCTTGTCGATGGTGAGCCGATGTCCTTCGGAGACCAGATCGTAGGATTCCGGGCTTGAAAATGTCAAGGGAAGAATGCCGAAGTTCACCAGGTTCTGCCAGTGTATGCGTGCAAAGCTCCGCGCGATCACCATTCGCAATCCCAGATATCGTGGTGCGAGTGCAGCGTGCTCGCGGCTGGAGCCCTGTCCGTAGTTCTCGCCGCCTATAACAATGAAAGGGCCCGCATTGTCAACGGCTCGATCGTAAAACGCTTCGTCGAGACGTGAAAATGCAAACCGGCTGATCGCAGGAATATTGCTTCGGTAGGGGAGTACACGTGCGCCCGCAGGAAGAATTTCGTCGGTGGAAACATCATCACCTGCTTTCAACAGGATCGGGGCGTGCAGCTCGGAGGGCAGCGGCTCAAAATCAGGCAGGGGCTTGATATTTGGGCCAATGACAAGCTCGGGTCGGGGTGTGGCCTCAACAGGGGCAAGAAACATGTCAAGGTTGACGATCGAGGTAGAGGGCTCCTGGATGGATGGGATCCGGGAGGCATGTGTTCGCGGATCGGTTATCTCCCCTGTCAAAGCAGAGGCGGCGGCTGTTTCCGGGCTGCAAAGAAATACCTGGTCTTCATCGGTGCCGGAGCGCCCGGGGAAATTGCGAGGGACCGTACGCAGGCTGACGGTGCCCGACGCGGGCGCCTGTCCCATCCCGATACACCCGTTGCAACCGGCTTGATGAATACGTGCCCCGGCATGAATGAGGCTCTGCAGGTGTCCGGCTTCGGTGAGATTCTCGAGCACCTGACGCGAAGCGGGGTTTATGTCGAAGGAAACTCTGTCATCGATACGTTGCCCCTTGACTATTTCGGCGGCAACCGCCAGATCCCGATAGCCCGGATTCGCCGAAGAACCAATATAGGCCTGGGTGATCGACTTCCCGGCAACGGATGCTACGGTGACGACATTGCCGGGGCTGCCGGGAAGTGCAATGAGTGGTTCCAGCTCCGACAGATTCAGCTCTTCATGCTCATCGTAGGAGGCACCAGCATCGGGGAGCAGCTCCTGCCAATCATGCTCTCTCTGCTGCGACTTGAGAAACGTGCGAAGTACCGAATCCGCAGGAAATACGCTGGTTGTAGCACCCAGCTCTGCACCCATGTTGGCAATCGTATGGCGGTCCATTGCAGAGAGGTTTTCGAGGCCGGGGCCGTAATATTCAAAAATCTTTCCGACGCCACCTTTCACTCCATGGCGACGCAGCAGCTCGAGAATCACATCCTTTGCGCTGACTCCCGTGGGAAGCGTTCCGATAAGCTTAACCCCGTGAACTACGGGCATTTTGACGAAAAACGGCTCTCCTGCCATCGCGACAGCTACTTCAAGTCCACCCGCGCCAATTGCGAGCATGCCCATTGAGCCACCAGAACAGGTGTGGCTGTCAGAACCCAGGAGGCTTTTACCGGGTTTGCCAAACCGCTCCATATGAACCGGATGTGAAACCCCGTTTCCGGGACGGCTGTACCAGATCCCGAAACGCTGGCAGGCACTTCGCAAAAAAGCATGGTCATCGGCATTGCGGAAATCGGTCTGCAGAAGATTGTGATCGACGTACTGCACTGAAGTCTCGGTTTTCACCCGGGGAACACCCATCGATTCAAACTCGAGCATCACCATTGTCCCAGTGGCATCCTGCATAAGTGTCTGATCGATTCTCAAACCGATTTCCTCACCGGGCTCGATTTTGCCTGAAAGAAGGTGGTTTCGTATTAGTTTCTGACTGAGATTATCCATGGTAGCCCTGCCTTGTCAGAGTTTTTTTATGGTACTTACAGATATTAGAAAAAGTAAGATAGTTCAGGGAGACTGAACGAGTAAATGCAAAAGGGGCTGAGAGGGGTACTCCGGATGAAAGAATCCATTGATTGGG